>NZ_JBFUIC010000012.1:0-50606 GCF_056402075.1 Pseudomonas sp. P4_C3 | reverse complement strand
GCACTAAGGTGAGTCGTGCATGGGTTACTTTCTGGCTGGCTTTCAGCTGCTGGTTTGTCGGTCTGGGCACTGTGTTCTCCTTCAATATCTGGAAGGAGGCCAAGTTCTTCGTGAACGAAGGCGGGATGTTCCACCTCTACCAATGGGGAGCCGCCGGTGGTCTCGACTTCTTTGGCGTGATCGATTTCTTCACCTCGCGACTCATGTTGCCGCTTGGCGGTTTGTGTTTCGTGGTGTTTGCGGGCTGGATCATGGGGCGTGAAGCGGTGCGCGACGAGTTGTCGATCCGCAACCCTGCGCTGTTTGGCCTGTCCTTGTTCTTGATGCGCTATGTGGCGCCCATCGGCATTCTCGTAGTGTTTGCCGCCCAGCTGTGGAAGTGACGCTGACATGACGACACATATTTCACGTTCGGCCTTGCTGCCGTACCCGGCACAAGCGCTGTATGACCTGGTCAACGACGTGGCGCGCTATCCGGAGTTTCTGCCGTGGTGTTCGTCGGCCGAAGTCCTGGAAAGCTCGCCTGAGCATATGAGGGCGAGCGTTGGCGTGGCGAAGGGCGGCCTCAGTCAGCACTTCGTGACGCGCAACGCTCTGGTTCCCGGTCAATCGATCGAAATGAATCTTGAAGAAGGCCCGTTCAATCAATTGCATGGTGTGTGGGTGTTCAAGCCGCTGGGCGAGAAGGCCTGCAAGATCAGTCTTGATCTGTCGTTCGATTATGCCGGGCCGCTGGTTCGCGCCACATTGGGGCCATTGTTCAATCAGGCCGCCAATACGCTGGTGGATGCGTTCTGTCAGCGCGCCAAGCAGATTCATGGTTGAAGCCGTGATCGATATCGAAGTGGTGTACGCCGCTGTGGACAGGCAGGTGCTACTTTCACTCGCGGTGCCGGTCGGCACTACGGTTCGGGCGGCCGTGCTCAAGTCTGGTGTAGGGGCAGAGTTTCCTGAGCTGGATCTTGCCGCCTGCCCGGTGGGTATCTTTGGCAAGGTGATCACCGACCCGGACACTCGAACGATTCAGGCGGGGGATCGAATCGAAATCTACCGGCCGCTGCTGGCGGATCCGAAAGAGGTCCGTCGCCTGCGTGCAGCAAAAGCGGCCGAGGCCAAGGCGCGGAATCAATGATTGAATTGCGCGCCAGGCACTAAAATTTCCGCCCACAGGTGGTTCAATCCCTGAGTGTAAATATGCTTTGTAGGCTTTTTATCGGGGGAATGTAGGATTGGTTTGAGTATTGAAGAGAATTTTCTCTTTGCTTCAATCTTGATTGAATGTGGTTCCGATTAAGCCTAAATCAAGTCTTGCCCTCGTTATGTGAGGGGCAAATAAACTCATTTAGGGATAAATCTGAAATGGACTTGATCAAGTCGTTGAAGCATATAAGTGTGCTGGCAGCAATGGCTGCGGCTTTCACTGTCATGCCGGCCAGTGCAGCCTCCAATGTGTTAACCGCCACGATAAGCGCACAAGGCAAGGTGGTGGCTCAGGCACCCGAGTGGATCTCTGCGGTAGAGTACTTCTCCCAGGCTGATTATTTTGCGAACTATAAGGTTAGCTTCAAGTCGGATGTCTTCATCCAGGCTCCACGGTTCTGCTCTGTATCCCTTACGAACAGCCGTTCCGAAGATGATATTTATTATGGGCGGGCGCGACTTGGGTCTACACCCAAGCAGAATAATTTGAGTGTGATCACTCAACTGGCAGGAATGAAGGGCCCTTCCGGTGATGGTTCCCAAGACTTTATGCTGATGTGTATTAAATAAGCGGGAATCATCGATAGTGATTCCGGCAAGCGATCCGGATCGATCACTATTGCCGGTACATAAAAAAATCCGCCGCCAGAGGTCTGGTAGCGGATTTTCAGAGCAGCCTTGCTGGAGCTTGAATGCCCAGGCAAGCGGCATCATTCGCCAATTACTGCGGCGAGGTGTCCAGCGGTTCAGGCGTCGGGACTGGAGCGGTTTCTACACCGTCGACGTCCTTCTGGATCTGATCCAGCAACGAACCTGGCTTGACCGGTTTTTCCGGTTTTGGCTTCTCGACGTTTTCTGCCGGGGCAGCCACTGTCGTGCCGCTGTCCTTACCAAGGATGGCTTCGTCGCGGCTCACGCCTGGCATGAAATCACCGGAGAGGCTGACAAGCTGGTCATTTGGGTTGAAGATAACGCTGATGCGTTCCTGTTGGCGTTCACCGCCACCGGGTTGCAGGCTGTACAGATAATCCCAGCGATCGGCATGGAAAGTGTCAGTCAGCAGAGGGTTGCCCATGATAAATCGTACTTGCTTACGGGTCATTCCCGGGCGCAACTGGTCTATCATGTCCTGCGTGACGACATTGCCCTGCTGGATGTCGATTTTGTAAACCCCGGGGAATGAACAACCGGCGAGTGCGAGCAGTCCCACAAAGGTGAAACTGGTTAGCAAGAGCTTGGTGTTTTGCATCGGTGGGCGACTTCCACTATCTTGGCTGGGACAACGTAAACGCCGATCATACCCGCATTAAGAGAAGCTGCGAAGCAGCATCGCGAGAAAGCTGACCATGGTTGAAAATAGCGAACTACGCAAAGCCGGCCTCAAAGTGACCCTGCCACGGGTCAAAATTCTGCAAATGCTCGATTCCGCCGAGCAGCGCCACATGAGTGCCGAGGATGTCTACAAGGCCCTTATGGAGGCTGGTGAGGACGTCGGTCTGGCCACGGTTTACCGTGTTCTGACCCAGTTCGAGGCAGCTGGCCTTGTGGTGCGGCACAACTTCGACGGAGGCCATGCGGTCTTCGAACTGGACGACGGAAAGCATCACGACCATATGGTCAACGTCGAAACCAGCGAAGTGATCGAATTCTTCGACGAGGAAATCGAGCGGCTTCAGAAAGCAATCGTCGACAAGTATGGCTTCGAGATGGTTGATCACAATCTGGTGCTGTACGTGCGCAAGAAAAAGTAAGCATGTCGCGCGAACTTGAGGTTCGCGAAACGAACGAAGGCGACCCCAGGGTCGCCTTCGTGCTTTCTGCCTTTATTCAGGCTTTTGCGGCAACCACCATTTTTTTTGCATGCGCCAAGGACTCTTTGGTGAGATCGATGCCCCCCAGCATCCGTGCGACTTCTTCGACGCGGTCGTTTTTGCTCAATCTGGAAACGGCAGTGCGGGTGGCATCTTCGCCGCGCACTTTATGTACAAATAAATGCTGATGACCTTGCGCTGCCACWTGCGGCAAGTGGGTCACGGTCAGTACCTGCCCGCGCTCGCCGAGCCTGCGCAGCAACTGGCCGACGATTTCTGCAGTCGGACCACCGATACCAACGTCCACTTCGTCGAACACCAGGGTGGGAACGCGAGATGTCTGCGCGGTGATGACCTGAATCGCCAGGCTGATCCGCGACAGTTCGCCCCCGGATGCGACTTTTGCCAAAGCTTTCAATGGTTGGCCCGGGTTGGCGCTGACCAGTAATTCAACCTGTTCAAGTCCGTTAGGCAGCAGTTCGTCGCTACTGTTTGGACGCAGCTCGATGGTGAATCGCCCACCAGGCATGCCCAGGCGCTGGATCTCCAGTTCCACGGCGCTGGCCAGGCTGCTCGAGGCTTGATGACGCAGATCGCTCAGTTCGCGAGCCTTTTCCTGATAATGGCGAGCGTATGAAGACAGCTCATCGCTTAGCCGCTCGATGGATTCGTCGTTGGCATTCAGGGTTTCGATTTCATCCAGCAGTTTCTGCTGCATCTCGGCGACTTCGGTCGGCTGGATGCGGTGTTTGCGCGCAAGGGTGTAGATCGCGTCGAGGCGCTCTTCGAGGTATTGAAGGCGCGACGGGTCGGCGTCGAAATTGTCGAGGAAGCGGTTCAGCTCGCCAACAGCCTCTTCAACCTGGATCTGTGCACTGGTCAACAAGCTGCTGGCTTCGCCCAGTGCACCAATCGAACTGTTCACGCTGGACAGGCGGTTGAGGCTGGCGGTGAGGGCGTTCAGTACATTCCCGGAATCGCTTTCACTGCATTGCTCGACGACTTGCCGGCAGATGCCCAGCAGGGTTTCGGCGTTGGTCAGGTTCTTGTGTTCCTGCTCTAGCTGCTCCAGTTCGTTGTCGCCAAGGCCGAGGTTTTCCAGTTCTTCGAGTTGATAGCTGAGCAGCTGATGGCGAGCGCGTTGTTCGTCGCCGGAGTTGGAGAGTCGCTCCAGCTCCTGGCGAGTCTGGCGCCAGCGCTGTGCGGCAAGCTGCACCTGGCGGGCAAGGTCCGTGGCCCCGGCGTACTCGTCGAGCAGGCGGCGATGGGTGTCGGTCTTGAGCAGGGATTGGTGTTCGTGCTGGCTGTGGATGTCGATCAGCAGCTCGCCCAGCGCCTTGAGGTCGCCAAGCGGGCAGGGTGTGCCGTTGATGTAGCCACGCGAGCGCCCTTCGGATGTGATGACCCGGCGCAGGATGCACGGGCCGTCGTTTTCGAGGTCGCGTTCGGCCAGCCAGGCGCTTGCTTCCGGAATGTCGACCAGATCGAAGGTGGCCAGGATGTCGGCCTTGTCGGCGCCGGGGCGGACCACGCCGCTGTCGGCGCGATCACCCAGGGTCAGGCCCAGCGCGTCGAGCATGATCGACTTGCCCGCGCCGGTTTCCCCGGTGATCACGCTCATCCCGCGATCGAGTTCGAGATCGAGATGTTCAACGATGGCGTAGTTGTGTACGGACAGGTGCACCAGCATATGGGCCGCTCCCAGGTGTTAGGTCTGGTTATTTATACAGTGTTTTGTTTCTGGCTGACAATGCCCCTCGTTAGCTCGATTCGCTCGACCCGACGAAAGCCTTATCGCGACCGGGAATGACAAAGCAGTTGTTTTTTGTAGGGTTAATCGTCGGCGCCCCTTGAAGCCGGATTTTGCGGCCCCATATAGCTGGGCAGAAGCGCGAGTTGAGCTCGCGGACGATATTGAAAGGAGAAATCTATGGCTGACGAACAGACAGTGGATACGCAAAACCCAGACGCCAACCAGGCGCCCGAGGCTTCGGGTGAAGACCTGGCGGCTCGTGTACAAGTGCTCGAAGAGCAACTGGCAGGCGCTCAGGATCAGGCTTTGCGTGTAGCCGCCGATCTGCAGAACGTCCGCCGTCGCGCCGAGCAGGATGTGGAGAAGGCTCACAAGTTCGCGCTGGAAAAATTCGCCGGCGACCTGCTGCCGATCGTCGACAGCCTGGAGCGCGGCCTGGAACTGTCCAGCCCGGACGACGAAAGCATCCGTCCGATGCGCGAGGGCATCGAGCTGACCCTGAAAATGTTCCAGGACACCCTCAAGCGTTATCAGCTTGAAGCGATCGATCCGCATGGCGAACCGTTCAACGCCGTTCAACATCAGGCGATGGCCATGCAGGAAAGCGCCGATGTCGAGCCGAACAGCGTTCTGAAGGTGTTCCAGAAGGGCTATCAGCTCAATGGTCGCTTGCTGCGCCYGGCGATGGTCGTGGTCAGCAAGGCGCCTGCGCCGGTTTCGCCTTCGATTGACGAGCAGGCTTGAAATCCGCCGCAAGGCCCCCATTTATAAGTCAAGCGTTTAAGTGCTACCGCAGTTAGCCACCACTGCTGCGGCAACCAAATCCAAAGTTTYGGGAGAGTGAACATGGGCAAAATTATCGGTATCGACCTGGGGACTACCAACTCCTGCGTCTCCGTGCTGGAAAACGGCAAGGCAAAAGTTATTGAAAACGCTGAAGGCGCGCGTACCACGCCGTCGATCATCGCTTACGCCAACGATGGCGAAATTCTGGTTGGCCAATCGGCCAAGCGTCAGGCTGTGACCAATCCGCATAACACCCTGTATGCGGTGAAGCGTCTGATCGGTCGTCGTTTCGACGAAGAAGTCGTGCAGAAAGACATTCAGATGGTCCCTTACAAGATCGTCAAGGCTGACAACAGCGACGCCTGGGTTGAAGTGAACGGCCAGAAAATGGCACCGCCACAAATCTCGGCTGAAATCCTGAAGAAAATGAAGAAGACCGCCGAAGACTACCTCGGCGAGACTGTGACTGAAGCGGTGATCACCGTTCCGGCCTACTTCAACGACAGCCAGCGTCAAGCCACCAAGGACGCCGGCCGCATCGCCGGTCTGGACGTAAAACGTATCATCAACGAACCAACCGCAGCTGCTCTGGCTTACGGTATGGACAAGGCGAAGGGCGATCACACCGTGATCGTTTACGACTTGGGCGGTGGTACTTTCGACGTTTCCGTGATCGAGATCGCTGAAGTCGATGGCGAGCACCAGTTCGAAGTATTGGCCACCAACGGTGACACGTTCCTGGGTGGTGAGGACTTTGACATTCGTCTGATCGACTACCTCGTCGACGAATTCAAGAAAGAAAGCGGCATGAACCTCAAGGGTGATCCGCTGGCCATGCAGCGCCTGAAAGAAGCCGCTGAAAAAGCCAAGATCGAGCTGTCTTCCGCTCAGTCGACCGACGTGAACCTGCCGTACATCACTGCGGACGCCACCGGTCCTAAGCACTTGAACGTGAAGATCTCCCGCGCCAAGCTCGAAGCGCTGGTGGAAGACCTGGTTCAGCGCACCATCGAACCTTGCCGCATCGCTCTGAAAGACTCCGGTATCGACGTTGGTGCGATCAACGACGTGATCCTGGTAGGCGGTCAGACCCGTATGCCTCTGGTGCAGAAGCTGGTAACCGAGTTCTTCGGTAAAGAAGCTCGTAAAGACGTTAATCCGGACGAAGCTGTTGCCATGGGTGCTGCTATCCAGGGCGCCGTACTGGCTGGCGACGTGAAAGACGTTCTGCTGTTGGACGTTAGCCCGCTGACCCTGGGTATCGAAACCATGGGTGGCGTGATGACCGCGCTGATCGAGAAAAACACCACGATTCCTACCAAGAAATCGCAAGTGTTCTCGACTGCCGACGACAACCAGGGTGCCGTGACCATTCACGTGCTGCAAGGTGAGCGTAAGCAAGCGGCGCAGAACAAGTCCTTGGGCAAGTTCGACCTGGCCGAGATTCCACCAGCTCCACGTGGTGTGCCGCAGATCGAAGTGACCTTCGACATCGACGCCAACGGCATCCTGCACGTAGGTGCGAAGGACAAGGCTACCGGCAAGACTCAGTCGATCGTGATCAAGGCTAACTCCGGTCTGTCCGACGAAGAAATCGAGCGCATGGTGCGTGATGCCGAGGCGAACGCCGAGGAAGACCGCAAGTTCGAAGAGCTGGCCGCTGCCCGCAACCAGGGTGATGCACTGGTTCACTCGACGCGCAAAATGGTTACCGATGCCGGCGATAAAGTGACCGCTGAAGAGAAGACTGCAATCGAAGCTGCCGTAGTTGCCCTGGAAGCCGCCGTCAAAGGCGACGACAAGGCTGCTATCGACGCCAAGGTTGAAGAGCTGTCGAAAGTCTCCGCTCCAGTGGCGCAGAAGATGTACGCCGAACAGGCTCAGCCTGCTGAAGGCGCGGCACCGCACGACGACAAGGCGGAAAAGGCTGACGACGTTGTCGACGCCGAGTTCGAAGAAGTCAAAGACCACAAGTAAGTTGTTGGTCGGCCGGTTGACTGCCTTCAGGCGGTGACTGGTAGGATGTCGCCGCGCGGGAGCTTGCTCCCGCGTTGGCGTATCTGGAATACGCGAATTTTTACAGCATGCGACAGCGTTCGCGTACTGGTGGTATGGCCGGAAATGCTCCTGCTTTTCGAGCCGCAAGTACCGCAGAATCAAAGACCAGGATCGTTGAATTGACGTGAGTTGGGTCCGGGCCTGTATTGGGGCTCAACGAGTTCGGCAAACTCAGGAGGGTTTTGTCGGACGTCCTCAAGAGTGCAAAGACTTATGGCAAAGCGTGACTATTACGAAGTGTTGGGTGTTGAGCGTGGCTCAAGCGAAGCGGACCTGAAGAAGGCTTACCGTCGCCTGGCGATGAAGCACCACCCGGACCGTAATCCCGATGACAAGGCGTCGGAAGAGATGTTCAAGGAGGCTAACGAGGCCTACGAAGTGCTGTCCGATTCCGGCAAGCGCGCGGCATACGACCAGTATGGCCATGCCGGTGTCGACCCGAGCATGGGTGGCGGCGGTGCCGGTTTCGGTGGTCAGAACTTCTCCGACATCTTTGGCGATGTCTTCAGTGACTTCTTCGGTGGCGGTCGCGGCGGTTCCCGTGGCGGCGCTCAGCGCGGCAGTGACTTGCGCTACACCCTGGAGCTGGACCTCGAAGAGGCGGTGCGCGGTACGACCGTGAATATCCGTGTTCCGACGCTGGTCAACTGCAAGCCTTGCGACGGCTCCGGCGCCAAGAAAGGTTCTGCGCCGGTGACCTGCCCGACTTGCGGCGGTATCGGTCAGGTGCGCATGCAGCAAGGCTTCTTCTCGGTGCAGCAGACCTGCCCGCGCTGCCATGGCCAGGGCAAGATCATTTCCGATCCGTGCGATTCCTGCCACGGCGAAGGTCGTGTCGAAGAGTACAAGACCCTGTCGGTGAAAGTGCCGGCCGGTGTCGATACCGGTGACCGCATTCGTCTGTCCGGCGAAGGCGAGGCGGGCGCTCATGGTGGCCCGACGGGCGACCTGTACGTGGTGATCAATGTGCGCGAGCACTCGATTTTCCAGCGCGATGGCAAACACCTGTTCTGCGAAGTGCCGATCAGCTTCGTCGATGCGGCGCTGGGTGGCGAGCTGGAGATTCCGACCCTTGATGGCAGGGTCAAGCTGAAGATTCCTGAGGGGACTCAGACCGGCAAGCAGTTCCGTGTGCGTGGCAAGGGCGTTGCGCCTGTGCGTGGCGGTGGTGCTGGCGACTTGATGTGCCGCGTGGCGGTCGAGACTCCGGTCAACCTGAGCCGTCGCCAGCGTGAAATGCTCGAGGAATTCCGTAGTTCGCTGGCGGATGACAACAGCCATTCGCCAAAAACCACCGGTTGGTTCGAAGGCGTGAAGCGCTTCTTCGGCGATTTGTAAGGAGACAGGCATGCGACGTATTGCAGTGATGGGCGCCGCCGGGCGCATGGGCAAGACCCTGATTGAAGCCGTGCAGCAAACTCCGGGCGCCGGTCTGACGGCGGCGGTGGATCGTCCCGACAGCACGTTGGTCGGTGCGGATGCCGGTGAGCTGGCTGCACTGGGTCGTATCGGTGTGCCTCTGTCCGGTGATCTGGATCGGGTGGTCGACGAGTTCGACGTGCTGATCGACTTCACTCACCCGACGGTGACCTTGAAGAACCTGGCTTTCTGCCGTAAGCACGGCAAGGCCATGATCATCGGTACCACCGGTTTCAGCGTTGAAGAAAAGCAGTTGCTGGCGGAAGCGGGCAAGGACATTCCGATTGTCTTCGCGGCCAACTTCAGTGTCGGGGTCAACCTGTGCCTGAAGTTGCTCGACACGGCAGCTCGCGTATTGGGCGACGATGTCGACATCGAAATCACCGAAGCTCACCATCGGCATAAAGTCGATGCGCCGTCCGGCACTGCCGTACGCATGGGCGAGGTGATTGCCGATGCGTTGGGCCGCGATCTGAAAAAGGTGGCGGTGTATGGTCGTGAAGGTCAGACCGGCGCTCGTGATCGTGAAACCATCGGTTTCGCCACGGTGCGTGCCGGCGACATCGTCGGTGATCACACTGTGCTGTTCGCCGCCGACGGCGAGCGTGTCGAGATCACTCACAAGGCGTCCAGTCGCATGACGTTCGCCAAGGGTGCGGTGCGTGCTGCATTGTGGCTGGACGGGCGCGAGCCTGGCCTTTACGACATGCAAGACGTGCTCGATCTGCGTTAAGATGCACCCGAAATCGGGCTCGCGCACAGCGTTTGAGCCCGGTTTTGTTCTGCCAAGCGACGTCCTGTCGCATTCTCCAGCCTTTAAGGCTCATTTGCGGTAGACCAAAAAGGCCTTTTTCTGTAAGCTACAGCTTTAGTGTGTCCACTAAAAGCGCGCAGAATAATTCAGTGAAGAAGCGGGGTGACGTGTCCATACGTCACTCCGCTTTTTTACAACCTGCGATCGCCCTTTCAGGCTTTATTTACGGGAGGTCTTCTTGACTAAGCCAGCCATACTCGCCCTTGCTGATGGCAGCATTTTTCGCGGCGAAGCCATTGGAGCCGACGGTCAAACCGTTGGTGAGGTGGTGTTCAACACCGCAATGACCGGCTATCAGGAAATCCTTACCGATCCTTCCTACGCCCAACAAATCGTTACCCTGACTTACCCGCACATCGGCAACACCGGCACCACGCCGGAAGACGCCGAGTCCAACCGCGTCTGGTCTGCCGGCCTGGTCATCCGTGACCTGCCACTGGTGGCGAGCAACTGGCGTAACACGATGTCCCTGTCCGACTACCTGAAGGCCAACAACGTTGTGGCCATCGCCGGTATCGACACCCGCCGCCTGACACGCATCCTGCGTGAAAAAGGCGCGCAGAACGGCTGCATCATGGCTGGCGACAACATTTCCGAAGCCGCCGCCATCGCCGCCGCCCAGGGTTTCCCTGGCCTCAAGGGCATGGACCTGGCGAAAGTCGTCAGCACCAAGGAAAGCTACGAGTGGCGCTCGACTGTCTGGGATCTGAAAACCGACAGCCACGCAACCATCGAAGCCTCCGAGCTGCCGTACCACGTGGTTGCCTACGACTACGGCGTCAAGGTGAACATCCTGCGCATGCTGGTCGAGCGCGGTTGCCGCGTGACCGTCGTGCCTGCACAAACGCCTGCTGCCGATGTGCTGGCACTGAAGCCGGACGGCGTGTTCCTGTCCAACGGCCCTGGTGATCCGGAGCCTTGCGACTACGCGATCCAGGCGATCAAGGACGTGCTGGAAACCGAGATTCCGGTCTTCGGTATCTGCCTCGGTCACCAACTGCTGGCCCTGGCCTCCGGCGCCAAGACCCTGAAAATGGGTCACGGCCACCACGGTGCCAACCACCCCGTCCAGGACCTGGACAGCGGCGTAGTGATGATCACCAGCCAGAACCACGGTTTTGCGGTAGACGAAGCGACCCTGCCAGCCAACGTCCGCGCGATTCACAAATCGCTGTTCGACGGCACCCTGCAAGGTATCGAGCGTACCGACAAGAGCGCCTTCAGCTTCCAGGGTCACCCGGAAGCCAGCCCTGGCCCGAACGACGTAGCGCCATTGTTCGATCGCTTCATCACCGAGATGGCAAAGCGACGCTGATCGCTGGCCCTGATGTAGCGAAGCTTGAGGGTGGTCCCGACACCGGCGGCCCCCTCAAGGCTTCAGAGATTGAACAAGACGGCTTGCCGACTGACCTGCGGATTTGAGTGACAAACCCATGCCAAAACGTACAGACATTAAAAGCATCCTGATTCTTGGCGCTGGCCCGATCGTGATCGGCCAGGCCTGTGAATTCGACTACTCCGGCGCCCAGGCCTGTAAAGCCCTGCGCGAGGAGGGTTACCGSGTCATCCTSGTSAACTCCAACCCGGCCACCATCATGACCGACCCGGCCATGGCCGACGCCACCTACATCGAGCCGATCAAGTGGCAGACCGTTGCCAAGATCATCGAGAAAGAGCGTCCGGACGCGCTGCTGCCGACCATGGGTGGCCAGACCGCCCTGAACTGCGCCCTGGACCTGGAGCGCGAAGGCGTTCTGGAGAAGTTCGGCGTAGAGATGATCGGTGCCAACGCCGACACCATCGACAAGGCTGAAGATCGTTCGCGTTTCGACAAGGCGATGAAATCCATCGGCCTGGCGTGCCCGCGTTCCGGTATCGCCCACAGCATGGAAGAGGCCAATGCGGTCCTCGAGAAGCTCGGCTTCCCGTGCATCATCCGTCCGTCCTTCACCATGGGCGGCACCGGTGGCGGTATCGCTTACAATCGTGAAGAGTTCGAAGAAATCTGCGCCCGTGGTCTGGACCTGTCGCCAACCAAGGAACTGCTGATCGACGAATCGCTGATCGGCTGGAAAGAGTATGAGATGGAGGTTGTCCGCGATAAGAAGGACAACTGCATCATCGTCTGCTCCATCGAAAACTTCGACCCGATGGGCGTGCACACCGGTGACTCGATCACCGTGGCTCCGGCACAGACCCTGACCGACAAGGAATACCAGATCCTGCGTAACGCCTCCCTGGCGGTACTGCGCGAGATCGGCGTGGAAACCGGCGGTTCCAACGTTCAGTTCGGTATCTGCCCGAACACCGGCCGCATGGTCGTGATCGAGATGAACCCGCGTGTATCCCGTTCCTCGGCACTGGCTTCGAAAGCCACCGGCTTCCCGATCGCCAAGGTCGCGGCCAAGCTGGCTGTAGGCTACACCCTCGACGAACTGTCGAACGACATCACCGGCGGCAAGACACCGGCGTCCTTCGAGCCGTCCATCGACTACGTTGTCACCAAGCTGCCACGTTTCGCTTTCGAGAAGTTCCCCAAGGCTGACGCGCGCCTGACCACTCAGATGAAGTCGGTGGGTGAAGTCATGGCCATCGGCCGTACCTTCCAGGAATCCCTGCAGAAAGCCCTGCGCGGTCTGGAAGTGGGCGTTTGCGGTCTGGACGAGAAGGTTGATCTGGCCAACCCGGAAAGCATGAGCGTACTCAAGCGCGAGCTGACCGTGCCGGGTGCCGAGCGTATCTGGTACGTGGCGGACGCAATGCGCGCCGGCATGACCGTCGAAGACATCTTCGGCATGACCATGATCGACCCTTGGTTCCTGGTGCAGATGGAAGACCTGATCAAGGAAGAAGAGAAGGTCAAGACCCTGGGTCTGACCAGCATCGACCGCGATCTGATGTTCCGCCTCAAGCGCAAAGGCTTCTCCGATATGCGCCTGGCCAAATTGCTGGGTGTGACCGAGAAGAGCCTGCGTGCTCACCGTCACAAACTGGAAATCTTCCCGGTCTACAAGCGCGTCGACACCTGCGCTGCCGAGTTCGCCACCGATACTGCTTACCTGTACTCGACGTACGAGGAAGAGTGCGAAGCGGCGCCATCGGGTCGTGACAAGATCATGATCCTGGGGGGCGGTCCTAACCGCATCGGCCAAGGCATCGAGTTCGACTACTGCTGCGTACACGCGGCACTGGCCCTGCGCGATGACGGCTACGAGACCATCATGGTCAACTGCAACCCGGAAACCGTTTCCACTGACTACGACACTTCCGATCGCCTGTACTTCGAACCAGTGACCCTGGAAGACGTGCTGGAAATCGTCCGCGTCGAGAAGCCGAAAGGCGTGATCGTCCAGTACGGCGGCCAGACTCCGCTGAAACTGGCGCGTGCCCTGGAAGCCGCCGGCGTGCCGATCATCGGCACCAGCCCTGATGCAATCGACCGCGCCGAAGACCGTGAGCGCTTCCAGCAGATGGTCCAGCGCCTGAACCTGCGTCAGCCGCCAAACGCCACCGTGCGCAGCGAAGACGAAGCGATTCGTGCCGCCGCCAAGATCGGTTACCCGCTGGTGGTGCGCCCGTCCTACGTACTGGGCGGGCGTGCGATGGAAATCGTCTACGAAGAAGAAGAACTCAAGCGCTACCTGCGTGAAGCGGTTCAAGTGTCCAACGACAGCCCGGTGCTGCTGGACCACTTCCTCAACTGCGCCATCGAAATGGACGTGGATGCGGTCTGCGACGGTAAAGATGTGGTGATCGGCGCGATCATGCAGCACATCGAGCAGGCTGGCGTTCACTCCGGTGACTCCGCATGCTCGCTGCCGCCGTACTCGCTGCCGGCGCACATCCAGGACGAGATGCGCGAACAGGTCAAGAAAATGGCCCTGGAACTCGGCGTGATCGGCCTGATGAACGTACAGTTGGCGCTGCAAGGCGACGACATCTACGTCATCGAAGTCAATCCGCGTGCTTCCCGTACTGTGCCGTTCGTGTCCAAGTGCATCGGTGTTTCCCTGGCAATGATCGCGGCTCGCGTCATGGCCGGTAAGACCTTGAAGGAAATCGGCTTCACCAAGGAAATCATCCCGAACTTCTACAGCGTGAAAGAGGCGGTGTTCCCGTTCGCCAAATTCCCTGGCGTTGACCCGATCCTCGGCCCAGAGATGAAGTCCACCGGTGAAGTGATGGGCGTGGGCGACACCTTCGGTGAAGCGTTCGCCAAGGCCCAGATGGGTGCCAGCGAAGTGCTGCCGACCGGTGGTACTGCGTTCATCAGCGTACGTGACGACGACAAGCCACTGGTTGCGGGCGTGGCCCGTGATCTGATCAACTTGGGCTTCGAAGTGGTCGCCACCGCCGGTACTGCCAAGCTGATCGAAGCGGCAGGCCTGAAAGTGCGCCGCGTGAACAAGGTGACCGAAGGTCGTCCGCACGTGGTCGACATGATCAAGAATGACGAAGTCACGCTGATCATCAACACCACCGAAGGGCGTCAGTCGATCGCTGATTCGTACTCCATTCGTCGTAATGCCCTGCAGCACAAGATTTACTGCACCACCACCATTGCTGCTGGCGAAGCCATCTGCGAAGCGCTGAAGTTCGGTCCCGAGAAGACCGTGCGCCGCTTGCAGGATCTACACGCAGGATTGAAGGCATGAGCATAACGAAGTACCCAATGACCGTTCAGGGCGCTCGCGCCCTGGAAGAAGAGCACACTCACCTGACYAAGGTCGTTCGTCCGAAGCTCAGCCAGGACATCGGTACGGCCCGCGAGTTGGGTGACTTGAAGGAAAACGCCKAATACCACGCTGCCCGCGAGCAGCAGGGTATGGTCGAGGCGCGGATCCGTGATATCGAAGGCCGGATTCAGAATCAGGTCATCATTGATGTCACGAGCATTCCGCACACCGGCAAAGTGATTTTCGGCACCACCGTTGAAATCGCCAACGTCGAGACGGATGAGCGCGTCACTTACCACATCGTGGGTGAGGATGAGGCTGACTTCAAACTCGGCAAAATTTCGGTCGGCTCGCCACTGGCTCGCGCCTTGATTGCCAAGGAAGAGGGTGATGTGGTTGCAGTCAAAACGCCTGGCGGCGTTATCGAGTACGAGATTGTCGAAGTTCGCCACATCTGAAGATCGGCGCCCGTTTCGTGCGGGCGCCATGCTTTGGCAGCTGACCCAGGTGTTGTGGGTCGGCGGCTTGTGGCTGTTGCAAATTGGTCTGTTGCCGGTGCTGGGGCGAATTGGCCTGGCGCCGCTGCTGATCGACGAAATCGCAGGCACGCTCAATACGTTGGTAGTGGGATTCGCCACGGCGTGTTTGATTTTTCAGGCTTTGGTGCTGATAAAGACCGAGGGCCTTGTCAGTCTATGGCGGGATATTCGCGGGAAACTGCTGTTGATGGCGCTGTATGCGTGCGCGATGTACTTCGCGGTGCGTTTCGGCTGGCCGGATGCCGTGCGTTGGCAGGCGTTCAGCTATCTTGTTCTGGGTTTTTCCGGACTGGTGCTGGTGTTGGAGCCGGTGCCGGGAGGGAGTGGCAGGGTGCGCGAAGCACACCCTTGACCCTTGTCATCACTTGAAGCGATGGACGTTCGACAGCTGCTTGTTGACGCTGAAGTTCTTGCGGTAGATCAGTGCCATCTTGCCGATGACCTGAACCAGATCCGCTTTGCCGACCTTGCAGAGCTCTGCAATGGACGCCAGGCGCGATTCGCGATCGAGGATGTTGAGCTTGATTTTGATCAGCTCGTGATCCGCCAAAGCGCGTTCGAGTTCGGCTAACACACCTTCAGTCAAACCATTGTCTGCCACAATCAAAACCGGTTTCAGATGGTGGCCAATGGATTTGTACTGTTTCTTCTGCTCTTGAGTGAGCGGCATAATCTGACCCCTGCGTCTGATCTTGTAAAAAGCGGCGGCCAGTTTACCCGAGCGAGTCCGGGACCGCCCAGTTAATCACGACCCGTTTTATTTCCGAGGTATCCCGTGGCCCGTTCCAAGACAAGCCTTAACTGGCTGAAAGAACATTTCAACGACCCATTCGTCAAAATGGCACAAAAAGACGGGTACCGTTCCCGCGCCAGCTACAAACTGCTGGAGATCCAGGAAAAGGACCGTCTGATCCGCCCGGGCATGAGCGTAATCGACCTTGGTGCGGCCCCCGGTGGGTGGTCCCAGGTGACCAGTCGTCTGATTGGTGGGCAGGGGACACTGATCGCTTCTGACATTCTGGAAATGGACAGTATCCCGGACGTAACCTTCATTCAGGGCGACTTTACCGAGGATGCCGTGCTGGCTCAGATCCTCGATGCCGTCGGAAATAAGGAAGTAGACCTTGTGATTTCCGACATGGCCCCCAATATGAGTGGATTACCGGCCGTGGACATGCCGCGAGCGATGTTCCTGTGCGAGTTGGCACTGGATCTTTCGACGCGGGTGCTCAAGCCCGGTGGTGATTTTTTGATCAAGATCTTCCAGGGCGAAGGCTTCGACGAATTCCACAAGAGCGTTCGCCAGCAGTTCGAGAAGGTGCAGATGCGCAAACCGACCTCGTCGCGCGACCGTTCTCGCGAGCAGTACCTGCTGGGCCGCGGTTTCCGCGGACGCAGTGAGGAATGAGTGAGTTTTCGATCGGGGTGATAGGATTTTTGTATTACGCCTTGTCAGAATTAGCGAATATTGTGTAGGAAGTGTTTCACAAAGGGTTACAGACGGCGCCTGCCAAGTTGTAGGTAATGTAGTAAGTTAGGCCGGTGAATATCATGCGAAGCGCGCGCCAGTAGCGGAGCTTGCTTCAGAGGGTAGTTAATTGAACGATATGGCAAAGAATCTGATCCTGTGGTTGATCATCGCGGCTGTCCTGGTGACGGTGATGAACAACTTCTCCAGCCCTAACGAGCCGCAGACCCTCAACTATTCCGACTTCATCCAGCAGGTCAAGGATGGCAAGGTCGAACGCGTGGCGGTTGATGGCTACGTGATTACCGGCAAGCGCAACGATGGCGACAGCTTCAAGACCATTCGCCCGGCGATCCAGGACAACGGCCTGATCGGYGACCTGGTGGATAACCACGTCGTGGTTGAAGGCAAACAGCCTGAACAGCAAAGCATCTGGACTCAACTTCTGGTCGCCAGCTTCCCGATCCTTGTGATCATCGCTGTGTTCATGTTCTTCATGCGGCAGATGCAGGGCGGTGCCGGTGGCAAGGGCGGGCCGATGAGCTTCGGTAAAAGCAAGGCGCGCCTGCTCTCCGAGGATCAGGTGAAAACTACCCTGGCTGACGTTGCCGGTTGCGACGAAGCCAAGGAAGAAGTCGGTGAGTTGGTCGAGTTCCTGCGCGATCCGGGCAAGTTCCAGCGCCTGGGTGGCCGCATTCCTCGCGGCGTGCTGATGGTTGGTCCTCCAGGTACCGGTAAAACCTTGATTGCCAAGGCGATTGCCGGCGAAGCCAAAGTGCCGTTCTTCACCATTTCCGGTTCCGACTTCGTCGAAATGTTCGTCGGTGTCGGTGCCAGCCGTGTTCGCGACATGTTCGAACAGGCCAAGAAGCACGCTCCATGCATCATCTTCATCGACGAAATCGATGCGGTCGGTCGCCATCGTGGTGCTGGCATGGGTGGTGGTCACGACGAGCGCGAGCAGACTCTCAACCAGTTGCTGGTCGAGATGGACGGCTTTGAAATGAATGACGGCATCATCGTGATCGCCGCAACCAACCGTCCTGATGTACTGGACCCTGCGTTGCTGCGTCCAGGCCGTTTCGACCGTCAGGTTGTTGTGGGGCTGCCGGACATCCGTGGTCGCGAACAGATTCTCAAGGTTCACATGCGCAAAGTGCCAATGGGCGACGACGTTGCTCCGGCCGTGATCGCTCGTGGTACTCCAGGCTTCTCCGGTGCTGACCTGGCCAATCTGGTGAACGAGGCATCGTTGTTCGCTGCTCGTGCCGGCAAGCGCATCGTCGAAATGAAAGAGTTCGAACTGGCCAAAGACAAGATCATGATGGGCGCCGAGCGCAAATCCATGGTCATGTCCGAGAAAGAAAAGCAGAACACCGCTTATCACGAAGCCGGCCACGCCATTGTTGGTCGCGTCGTACCTGAGCATGATCCGGTGTACAAGGTGTCGATCATCCCGCGCGGTCGTGCGCTGGGTGTAACCATGTTCCTGCCGGAAGAAGATCGTTACAGCCTGTCCAAGCGTGCGTTGATCAGCCAGATCTGCTCGCTGTACGGCGGTCGTATCGCTGAAGAAATGACCCTGGGCTTCGATGGCGTGACCACCGGTGCCTCCAACGACATCATGCGCGCCAGCCAGATTGCGCGGAATATGGTGACCAAGTGGGGTCTTTCGGAAAAACTCGGTCCGTTGATGTATGCCGAAGAAGAGGGTGAGGTATTCCTCGGTCGCGGCGGCGGTGGTCAGAATGCAAGCTTCTCCGGTGAGACAGCCAAGCTGATCGACTCCGAAGTGCGCAGCATCATCGATCAGTGCTATGGCACGGCGAAGCAGATTCTCACGGACAACCGTGACAAGCTCGATGCGATGGCCGATGCCTTGATGAAGTACGAGACAATCGATGCCGAGCAGATCGACGACATCATGGCGGGTCGTACGCCTCGCGAGCCGCGCGATTGGTCGGGTGGCACGGGTACTTCCGGCACCCCTCCGGTGGTGCAGGATGAGCGTCCGGAAACACCGATTGGCGGTCCTGCTGCTGACGTATAAGGTTTGAAATGACTTCTGTTCAGTCCTCGACCCGGTTGCCTTGCGGCAACCGGGTTCTTGATTTGGCCCAGACGCATGTCATGGGCATTCTCAATGTCACTCCTGATTCTTTCTCCGATGGTGGTCAATACAGCCAGCTCGACGCGGCCATGCGCCACGCCGAAGCCATGGTTGTGGCCGGCGCGACGCTGATCGATGTCGGTGGCGAATCCACCCGTCCTGGTGCCAGGGCGGTGTCGCCACTGGAAGAGCTGGAGCGCGTAGCGCCCATTGTCGAGCGCATCAGTCGCGAACTGGACGTCATCATCTCGGTCGACACCTCCACGCCAGCGGTCATGCGTGAAACTGCGCGCCTGGGTGCCGGGCTGATCAATGACGTACGTTCGTTGCGTCGCGATGGTGCCCTGGATGCTGCGGCGGCCACCGGGTTACCGGTTTGCCTGATGCATATGCTTGGAGAGCCAGGCGATATGCAGGACAATCCGCAGTATCAGGACGTTACAAGGGAAGTCGGTGAGTTTCTCGCCGAACGCATGCATCAGTGTTCATTGGTGKGAATTGCGGCTGAGCGGATCATTCTTGACCCCGGCTTTGGCTTCGCCAAAACCTTGCAGCACAATCTGAGTTTGTTCAAACATATGGAAGCCCTGCATGCCTTGGGGCGACCCCTGTTGGTCGGGGTTTCGCGAAAGAGCATGATTGGTCAGGCGTTGAATCGTCCGGTGGGAGACCGGCTGTATGGTGGTTTGGCGCTCGCGGCGCTGGCTTCGGCGAAAGGTGCGCGTATATTGCGCGTCCATGATGTAGCCGAAACAATGGATGTGGTGCGGATGATCGCCGCAGTGGAATCAGCCGAATAAGAATGATGGAGCACTTATGAGCAAAAAATATTTTGGCACCGATGGTATTCGTGGGCGTGTCGGTGAATACCCGATTACTCCTGATTTCATGCTCAAGCTCGGCTGGGCTGCAGGTATGGCGTTCCGCAAGATGGGCGCCTGCAAGGTATTGGTAGGTAAGGACACCCGGATCTCCGGCTACATGTTCGAGTCCGCGCTTGAAGCGGGACTGACGTCGGCAGGTGCTGATGTGATGCTTCTGGGGCCTATGCCGACCCCGGCGATTGCTTACCTGACGCGTACCTTCCATGCCGAAGCTGGCATCGTGATCAGTGCGTCGCACAATCCGCATGATGACAATGGCATCAAGTTCTTCTCCGGCAATGGCACCAAGCTGCCGGATGAGGTCGAGCACATGATCGAAGAGCTGCTCGATACCCCAATGACTGTGGTTGAGTCGAGCAAGATCGGCAAGGTGTCGCGAATCAATGACGCGTCGGGTCGGTATATCGAATTCTGCAAGAGCAGTGTGCCGACCGGTACCAGCTTTACCGGCCTCAAGATTGTGATCGACTGCGCCCATGGTGCGACCTATAAAGTGGCGCCGAGTGTGTTTCGTGAGTTGGGTGCCGAAGTCGTGGTCTTGTCCGCGCAGCCCAACGGTTTGAATATCAATGACAACTGCGGCTCGACCCATATGGGGCAACTGCAGGCCGCTGTGCTGGCTGAACACGCCGATCTGGGTATCGCCTTCGATGGTGATGGCGACCGGGTGTTGATGGTGGATCACACGGGGGCCATCGTCGATGGTGATGAGTTGCTGTTCATCATTGCTCGCGACCTGCATGAGCGAGACAAGCTGCAAGGTGGTGTAGTCGGTACACTGATGAGCAACCTGGGATTGGAGTTGGCCTTGGCCGACCTGGGGATTCCATTTGTCCGCGCCAATGTTGGTGATCGTTATGTGATTGCTGATCTGCTGGAGCGTAACTGGCTGGTCGGTGGCGAAAATTCGGGTCATATCGTTTGCTTCAATTACACCACCACTGGTGATGCGATTATCGCCGCGTTGCAGGTGCTGAAGGCGTTGAAAGCCCGTGCGCAAGGTTTGGCTGAAGCTCGTCAGGCGCTGCGCAAATGCCCTCAGGTGCTGATCAATGTGCGATTCGGTGGCGGCGCAAACCCACTCGACCATCCGTCGGTCAAGGAAGCCAGCGAGCGTGTGACCAAGGCCATGGCGGGTCGGGGGCGCGTGCTGTTGCGCAAGTCCGGAACCGAACCGCTGGTGCGTGTGATGGTCGAAGGCGAAGACGAAACGCAGGTTCGTGGCTATGCCGAAGAGCTGGCAAAACTGGTTACTGAAGTTTCTGCCTGAATTCGGCTTGCCAGCCATGATTGTGTTGGGTAACATCTGCGCCCACTTTGACCGACGAGGTACAGCATGCGTCGCCCTATGGTAGCTGGTAACTGGAAGATGCACGGTACCCGCGCCAGCGTCGCTGAGCTGATCAACGGCCTTCGTGACTTGGCCTTGCCGAGCAGTGTTGATGTCGCGGTATTCCCGCCTTTCCTGCATATCAATCAAGTGATTGATGGCCTGGAAGGAAAGTCGATTTCGGTCGGCGCGCAGAATTCTGCGGTGGAATCCGGGCAAGGTGCGTTGACTGGTGAAGTTGCAGCGAGTCAGTTGGTGGATGCAGGTTGTTCCCTGGTACTTGTCGGGCACTCCGAACGCCGCCAGATCATGGGCGAGCAGGACGCAGTGCTGATCCGCAAGTTCGCAGCGGCACAGGCATGTGGCTTGATTCCGGTGTTGTGCATAGGGGAAACCCTTGAGCAGCGTGAAGCCGGAAAGACTCTTGAGGTTGTCTCGCGTCAGCTGGGCAGTATCATCGAGGAGCTGGGTGTCGGTGCCTTTGCCAAGGCAGTGATCGCTTACGAGCCGGTCTGGGCCATTGGCACCGGGCTGACTGCAACGCCACAACAGGCGCAGGATGTGCACGCAGCCATTCGCGCCCAGTTGGCGGCAGAGAATTCTGAGGTCGCACAAGGTGTGCGGCTTCTATACGGCGGCAGCGTGAAGGCGGCCAATGCGGTCGAACTGTTCGGCATGCCGGATATCGATGGGGGCCTGATTGGTGGGGCTTCCCTGAATGCAGATGAGTTCGGTGCGATTTGTCGCGCCGCGGGAAACTGAAAAAATGCTGGAAACAGTCGTAGTCGTTTTTCATCTGCTGGGTGCATTGGGCGTAGTAGCTCTGGTTTTGCTGCAGCAGGGTAAAGGTGCGGATGCTGGCGCGTCTTTCGGAGCAGGTGCTTCAAATACTGTGTTCGGAAGCCAAGGTTCCTCTACCTTTCTTAGTAAGTTTACTGCTATACTTGCCGCAGGTTTTTTCATAACCAGCTTGGGGTTAGGTTACTTTGCTAAAGAGAAGGCTCACCAGCTGACTCAAGTAGGTCTCCCAAATCCAGCGGTACTGGAAGTTCCAAAGCAACAACCGGCTTCTGATGATGTCCCGGTGCTTCAAGAGCAAAAGTCGGCTACCCCAGCGACTGACGTGCCTCCAGCTCAAGAGCAGAAGTAAGAAGGGTTCCAAACGTAGTATTGCCGAGGTGGTGGAATTGGTAGACACGCAACCTTGAGGTGGTTGTGCCCATAGGGTGTAGGGGTTCGAGTCCCCTTCTCGGTACCAATTAGTCAGGAGAGCCCGCTGTTGCGGGCTTTCTTGCAGGTGGAAGGTTACATTGACCCTGTAGGGGATCGGTCGTATACTTCCGCCCCAGCTTTGTCGCGGGGTGGAGCAGTCTGGTAGCTCGTCGGGCTCATAACCCGAAGGTCGTCGGTTCAAATCCGGCCCCCGCAACCAGTTTAAGGAGCCCCTTTTAAGGGGCTTTTTGTTAGCTGGACACTTTCAACGCCGCTGTTCGACGGCGTTTCAAGGATGGGCGTTTCGCCCATTTTTTTATTTTGCATAGCATGCACATACATGCACTAGGGGGTTCAGGTGTCGAGCAAGCTAGAAGAGTTGCAGGCCTTGCTGGCCCCGGTGGTCGTGGCCCTAGGCTATGAATGCTGGGGTATCGAGTTTTCGGCTCAGGGTCGTCACTCGATGTTGCGCGTTTATATCGATAAAGAAGGCGGCGTGCTGGTGGACGATTGCGCCATCGTCAGCCGTCAGATCAGCGGTGTGCTGGATGTTGAAGATCCAATTTCCGTTGAATACACCCTTGAAGTTTCCTCGCCTGGCATGGAACGCCCGCTGTTCACTCTTGAGCAGTTTGCAAAATTTGCCGGTGAACAAGTGAAGATCAAGCTGCGCTCGCCTTTTGAAGGACGACGCAACTTTCAGGGCCTTCTGCGCGGCGTAGAAGAGCAGGATGTCGTGGTGCAGGTAGAAGACCATGAGTTCCTGTTGCCGATCGATATGATCGACAAGGCCAACATTATTCCCAGTTTTGACTGAGGCGTGCCAGATACTGCGGATCCCGCGGATCCAATGGCTTGCGAAAGGCGAGGCGTACGATGAGCAAAGAAGTACTGCTGGTTGTTGAGTCGGTATCCAATGAAAAGGGCGTACCGGCAAACGTTATTTTTGAAGCGCTGGAGCTGGCTCTGGCCACTGCTACCAAAAAGCGTTTCGAAGACGAAGTTGATTTGCGTGTGGAAATCAATCGCCACACTGGTGCATACGAGACATTCCGTCGCTGGACGGTCGTCGAAGAAGCAGACCTGGACGATCCGGCCATCGAAACCTGGCCGAGCAAGGTTGCCGAAACGCATCCTGGCGCCAAGGTCGGTGATGTCGTAGAAGAGAAAATCGAGTCCATCGAGTTCGGCCGCATCGCTGCACAGACTGCCAAGCAAGTCATTGTGCAGAAAGTTCGCGAAGCCGAGCGCGCTCAGGTGGTTGACGCTTACCGCGAGCGCCTGGGTGAAATCATCTCCGGCACCGTGAAAAAAGTCACCCGCGACAACGTGATCGTTGATCTGGGTAACAACGCTGAAGCGTTGCTGGCTCGTGAAGACATCATTTCTCGCGAAACTTTCCGGGTTGGCGTGCGTCTGCGTGCGCTGCTCAAGGAAATCCGCACCGAGAACCGCGGCCCGCAGTTGATCCTGTCGCGCACCGCGCCGGAAATGCTGATCGAGTTGTTCCGCATCGAAGTGCCGGAAATTGCCGAAGGCCTGATCGAAGTGATGGCTGCGTCCCGTGATCCGGGTTCGCGCGCCAAGATCGCCGTTCGCTCCAAGGACAAACGCATCGACCCGCAGGGCGCTTGCATCGGTATGCGCGGTTCGCGCGTCCAGGCAGTGTCGGGTGAGTTGGGCGGTGAGCGTGTTGACATCGTTCTGTGGGACGACAACCCGGCTCAGTTCGTGATCAACGCCATGTCCCCGGCCGAGGTTGCGGCAATTATCGTTGACGAAGATGCCCACGCAATGGACATCGCCGTTGGCGCAGACAATCTGGCTCAGGCCATCGGTCGCGGTGGTCAGAACGTGCGTCTGGCTAGCCAGTTGACTGGCTGGACCCTGAACGTGATGACCGAATCGGACATCCAGGCTAAACAGCAAGCAGAAACCGGCGACATCCTGCGCAACTTCATCGACGAGCTGGAAGTCGACGAAGATCTGGCGCAGGTGCTGGTGGACGAAGGCTTTACCAGCCTGGAAGAGATTGCCTACGTACCGTTGGAAGAAATGCTCAACATCGACGGCTTTGACGAAGACACCGTCAACGAGCTTCGCGCTCGGGCCAAGGATCGCTTGTTGACTAAAGCCATCGCTACTGAGGAAAAGCTGGCAGACGCCCATCCGGCCGAAGACCTGCTCTCGCTTGAGGGTATGGACAAGGATTTGGCGATGGAACTGGCGGTGCGCGGCGTAATTACCCGCGAAGACCTGGCCGAGCAGTCTATTGACGACCTGCTCGACATCGACGGCATTGACGATGATCGTGCCGGCAAGTTGATCATGGCCGCCCGAGCCCACTGGTTCGAGTAATTAGGCGCGGCCTGAGGAGAGAAGTGCATGACGCAAGTCACGGTGAAACAACTGGCCGATGAGGTCAAAACACCGGTAGAGCGCCTGTTGCAGCAGATGCGTGAGGCAGGTCTGCCGCACACCGCCGCCGAAGAACATGTGACTGACAGTGAGAAGCAATCGTTGCTGACTCACTTGAAAAGCAGCCACAAGGCGAAAGTGGAAGAACCACGCAAGATTACGCTGCAGCGTAAAACCACCAGCACCCTGCGGGTTGCTGGCAGCAAAAGCATCAGCGTTGAAGTACGCAAGAAGAAAGTCTTCGTACAGCGCAGCCCGGAAGAAATCGAAGCCGAGCGCAAGCGTGAACTGGATGAACGTCGCGCAGTAGAAAATGCTGCTCGTCAGAAGGCTGAAGAAGAAGCCAAGCGTCKCGCCGAAGAAGAAGCGCGTCGCCAGCCTGCTGCTGCGCCGACCGCTCAAGCCGTACCTGTTGCAGCGCTTGCTGTGGTGGCCGAGCCAGTTCGCGAAAGCGCACCGGTTGTGGCAGCCGCTCCAGCTCCTGCGGCCGATACCCGCAAGCGCGACGAACAGCGTCGTCCGGACAAGCCACGTGCCGACGACAACAGTCGTCGCGGTAGCGGCGATGGCGAGCGCAAAAACGCTCCGCATCGTGCTTCGGTCAAGGAAAAGGCGCCGGCTCCACGCGTCGCCCCACGTACTACCGACGAAGAAAGCGATGGCTTCCGTCGTGGTGGTCGTGGCAAGGCCAAGCTGAAGAAGCGCAACGCCCACGGTTTCCAGAGCCCGACCGGCCCTGTCGTGCGCGAAGTGAAGATCGGCGAGACCATCACTGTTGGCGATCTCGCCCAGCAGATGTCGGTGAAGGCTGCTGAAATCATCAAGTTCATGTTCAAACTGGGTACTCCAGCGACCATCAACCAGGTACTGGATCAGGAAACTRCTCAACTGGTTGCCGAAGAGCTGGGCCACAAAGTGACCCTGGTCAGCGACACCGCCCTGGAAGATTCCCTGGCCGAGTCCCTGAAGTTTGAAGGCGAGGCAGTTTCCCGTGCACCAGTCGTGACCGTAATGGGCCACGTTGACCACGGTAAGACTTCCCTGCTCGACTACATCCGTCGTGCCAAGGTAGCTGCTGGCGAAGCCGGCGGTATCACCCAGCACATCGGTGCGTACCACGTTGAAACCGACCGTGGCATGGTGACGTTCCTCGACACCCCTGGTCACGCCGCGTTTACCGCAATGCGTGCCCGTGGTGCCAAGGCGACCGACATCGTGATCCTGGTGGTGGCGGCGGACGACGGCGTGATGCCGCAGACCATCGAAGCTGTTCAGCATGCCAAGGCCGCGGGTGTTCCGCTGGTCGTCGCGGTGAACAAGATCGACAAGCCGGGCGCCGATCTCGATCGCATCCGTAGCGAATTGTCGGTTCACGGCGTGACGTCGGAAGAGTGGGGTGGTGACACGCCGTTCRTACCGGTCTCGGCGAAGATGGGTACTGGCGTCGACGAACTGCTCGAAGCTGTTCTGCTGCAAGCCGAAGTCCTGGAACTGACCGCAACTCCGTCGGCTCCTGGTCGTGGCGTCGTGGTTGAATCCCGTCTGGACAAGGGCCGTGGCCCGGTGGCTACCGTTCTGGTTCAAGACGGTACCCTGCGTCAGGGCGACATGGTCCTGGTCGGTTCGAACTATGGCCGCGTTCGCGCCATGCTCGACGAGAACGGCAAGCCAATCAAGGAAGCCGGTCCGGCCATCCCTGTCGAGATCCTCGGCCTGGACGGTACCCCGGATGCTGGCGACGAGATGAGCGTGGTTGCCGACGAGAAGAAAGCCCGTGAAGTGGCTCTGTTCCGTCAAGGCAAGTTCCGCGAAGTCAAACTGGCTCGCGCTCACGCCGGCAAGCTGGAAAACATCTTCGAAAATATGGGTCAGGAAGAGAAGAAGACGCTCAACATCGTCCTCAAATCCGACGTCCGTGGTTCGCTCGAAGCGTTGAACGGTGCCTTGAACGGCCTGGGTAACGACGAAGTGCAAGTGCGCGTGGTCGGTGGCGGCGTCGGTGGTATCACCGAATCCGATGCCAACCTGGCACTGGCCTCCAACGCTGTACTGTTCGGCTTCAACGTGCGTGCCGATGCCGGCGCGCGCAAGATCGTCGAGCAGGAAGGTCTGGATATGCGTTACTACAACGTGATCTACGACATCATCGAAGACGTCAAGAAAGCCCTGACCGGTATGCTCGGCAGCGATGTTCGCGAGAACATCCTGGGTATCGCCGAAGTGCGTGACGTGTTCCGTTCGCCGAAGTTTGGCGCGATCGCCGGTTGCATGGTTATCGAAGGTGTTGTGCACCGTAACCGTCCAATCCGTGTACTGCGTGAAGACATCGTTATCTTCGAAGGCGAGCTGGAATCCCTGCGCCGCTTCAAGGATGACGCTTCCGAAGTACGTGCCGGCATGGAATGCGGTATCGGCGTGAAGAGCTACAACGACGTTAAAGTCGGTGACAAGATCGAAGTCTTCGAGAAGGTGCAGGTTGCTCGCAGCCTCTAATTCGCGCACTTCAGGAGCCGTGACGGGTCGTCGCATGCAAATGCGCAGTTCGTCACCAGGACTCTAAACGCAACGCCCGGTCTGGCTTTTGTCAGGCCGGGCGTTTGCCGCTTTCAGACCTCACGGGTTTCACCGTGGGGCAGTAACAGGTAACAAGACATGGCAAAAGAATATAGCCGTACCCAACGCATCGGCGATCAGATGCAGCGTGAGCTGGCACAACTGATCCGTCGTGAAGTCAAAGACCCGCGCGTCGGCCTGGTCACCATTACCGCAGTGGAAGTCAGCCGTGACGTCGGTCACGCCAAGATCTTCATCACCGTGATGGGGCAGGACAGCGCCGAAGAAATCGCACAAAGCATCAAGGTGCTCAACTCCGCCGCCGGTTTCCTGCGCATGCAGCTGGCTCGCGAGATGAAGCTGCGCAGCGTTCCACAGCTGCACTTCCACTACGACGAAAGCGTCGTGCGTGGTGCGCATCTGTCGGCATTGATCGAGCGCGCAGTGGCTGAAGACAATCAGCATCCGGTTGCGGCAGAAGCCGAAGACACCAAGGAGTAATCGGTGGCTCAGGTCAAACGTATCCGTCGTAACGTCAGCGGCATTATCCTTCTCGACAAGCCGCTGGGGTTCACCTCCAACGCGGCCTTGCAGAAGGTTCGCTGGTTGCTGAACGCCGAAAAGGCCGGTCATACCGGCAGTCTCGATCCCTTGGCCACCGGCGTGTTGCCGCTGTGCTTCGGCGAAGCCACCAAGTTCTCGCAATACCTGCTCGACTCCGACAAGGGTTATGAAACCCTGGCGCAACTGGGCAAGACCACCACCACGGCGGATGCCGAAGGTGAAGTTTTGCAGGAGCGCCCGGTGACCGTTGGTCGCCCCGATGTCGAGGCGGTACTGCCGAAATTTCGTGGRCAAATCAGTCAGATACCGCCGATGTACTCGGCGCTCAAGCGTGATGGCCAGCCGCTGTACAAGCTGGCGCGTGCAGGCGAAGTAGTGGAGCGCGAACCGCGTTCTGTTACTATTACGCGCTTGGAATTGCTGGCCTTCGAAGGTGATACTGCGCGGCTGGCGGTGGATTGCACTAAAGGCACCTATATCCGCACCCTGGTGGAGGATATCGGTGAGCAACTCGGTTGTGGTGCTTACGTTGCAGAACTGCGACGTACCCAGGCCGGGCCATTCACCCTGGCGCAGACGGTTACCCTCGAAGAGCTGGAAGCGGTACATGCCGAAGGCGGCAACGAAGCGGTCGATCGCTTCCTGATGCCATCGGACAGCGGCCTGCTGGATTGGCCACTGTTGCAGTTCTCGGAAGCGAGTGCGTTCTACTGGCTCAACGGCCAGCCGGTACGTGCCCCGGATGCTCCGAAGTTCGGCATGGTGCGGGTACAGGATCACAATGGTCGCTTCATCGGTATCGGTGAAGTGAGCGAAGACGGGCGCATCGCGCCGCGTCGACTGATTCGGTCAGAATGACCGGAAACCAGCTTGTGTCAAAGCAGGCTGGCGAGGGTGGCTGTCAACAGGCACGGTCACTACTCATTTTTAGATACAGGGATTTGTCCCTGGCCTGTTGAAACTGTTTTTCTGAAACAGTTTCCTGATAAAAGGATTGCCTCATGGCTCTCGACGTTCAAGAAAAAGCTCAAATCGTAACTGACTACCAGCAAGCTGTTGGTGACACCGGTTCGCCAGAAGTGCAAGTTGCACTGCTGACCGCCAACATCAACAAGCTGCAAGGTCACTTCAAGGCCAACGGTAAAGACCACCACTCCCGTCGTGGTCTGATCCGCATGGTTAACCAGCGTCGTAAGCTGCTGGACTACCTGAAAGGCAAGGATCTGGGTCGCTATCAGACTCTGATCGGTCGCCTGGGTCTGCGTCGCTAATAAGCGATTGCGCTAGAGGTTGGTTGTCTGTCGTGCACCAGTGGGTTTCCCGCCGGTGCATGGCAGGCTCCCAGCCTCAAGTTTTATCTGGATACCTGCTTTGCCTGAGTAACACCTGGACAAACCAGTCGGGCCGATTCCCGGCGTTGCCCAAGAATTTCGCAAGAAACCAGTTCCCCCAAGAGCCACAAAGAAGGTAGGACACCGTGAACCCGGTAATCAAAAAATTCCAGTTCGGTCAGTCGACCGTTACCCTCGAGACTGGCCGTATCGCCCGTCAGGCCTCCGGCGCAGTATTGGTCACCGTTGACGACGACGTCAGCGTATTGGTGACCGTAGTCGGTGCAAAACAAGCCGATCCAGGCAAGGGCTTCTTCCCTCTGTCTGTTCACTACCAGGAAAAGACTTACGCTGCCGGTAAGATCCCTGGCGGTTTCTTCAAGCGCGAAGGCCGTCCTTCCGAGAAAGAAACCCTGACTTCCCGACTGATCGACCGTCCGATCCGTCCGCTGTTCCCGGAAGGCTTCATGAACGAAGTGCAGGTTGTCTGCACCGTCGTTTCCACCAGCAAGAAGACCGATCCGGACATCGCTGCGATGATCGGTACCTCGGCTGCCCTGGCGATCTCCGGCATTCCTTTCGATGGCCCGATCGGCGCTGCCCGCGTTGCGTTCCACGAAAGCACCGGCTACCTGCTGAACCCGACTTACGAGCAACAGGCTGCTTCCAGCCTGGACATGGTCGTTGCCGGTACTTCGGACGCTGTGCTGATGGTTGAATCGGAAGCCAAAGAGCTGACCGAAGACCAGATGCTGGGCGCGGTACTGTTTGCTCACGACGAGTTCCAGGTTGTGATCAACGCTGTTAAAGAACTGGCTGCCGAAGCTGCCAAGCCAACCTGGACCTGGGCTCCTGCGCCAGAAGCCACCGAACTGCTGGGCGCTATTCGTGCCGAGTTCGGCGAAGCGATCTCCCAGGCCTACACCATCACCGTCAAGGCCGACCGTTACGCTCGCCTGGGCGAGTTGAAGGACCAGGTCGTTGCCAAGCTGTCCGGTGAAGAAGGCCAGCCTTCTTCCAGCGAAGTCAAAGCCGCTTTCGGCGAAATCGAATACCGCACCGTTCGCGAAAACATCGTTAACGGCAAGCCACGTATCGACGGGCGCGACACCAAGACTGTACGTCCGCTGAACATCGAAGTCGGTGTTCTGCCGAAGACTCACGGTTCGGCCCTGTTCACCCGTGGTGAAACCCAGGCCCTGGTAGTCGCGACTCTGGGCACCGCCCGTGACGCACAGCTGCTGGACACCCTGGAAGGCGAGAAAAAAGACCCGTTCATGCTGCACTACAACTTCCCTCCGTTCTCGGTGGGCGAGTGTGGTCGCATGGGGGGCGCTGGTCGTCGTGAAATCGGTCACGGCCGTCTGGCCCGTCGTTCGGTTTCGGCCATGCTGCCTGCCGCTGACGTGTTCCCGTACACCATCCGCGTGGTTTCGGAAATCACCGAATCCAACGGTTCGAGCTCGATGGCTTCCGTTTGCGGCGCTTCCCTGGCCCTGATGGACGCCGGTGTGCCGATGAAGGCGCCGGTTGCCGGTATCGCCATGGGTCTGGTTAAAGAAGGCGAGAAATTCGCCGTCCTGACCGACATCCTGGGTGACGAAGACCACCTGGGCGACATGGACTTCAAGGTAGCCGGTACCGCCAAAGGCGTGACCGCGCTGCAGATGGACATCAAGATCAAGGGCATCACCGAAGAGATCATGGAAATCGCTCTGGGCCAAGCCCTGGAAGCGCGCCTGAACATCCTCGGCCAGATGAACCAGATCATTGGCCAGTCGCGTACCGAACTGTCGGCCAACGCTCCGACCATGATCGCGATGAAAATCGACACCGACAAAATCCGTGATGTCATCGGTAAAGGCGGCGCGACCATTCGTGCGATCTGTGAAGAGACCAAGGCTTCGATCGACATCGAAGACGACGGTTCGATCAAGATCTTCGGCGAAACCAAGGAAGCGGCAGAAGCTGCTCGTCAGCGCGTTCTGGGCATCACCGCTGAAGCCGAGATCGGCAAGATCTACGTTGGCAAGGTTGAGCGCATCGTCGACTTCGGCGCATTCGTCAACATCCTGCCAGGCAAGGACGGTCTGGTTCACATCTCCATGCTGAGCGACGCTCGCGTCGAGAAAGTGACCGACATCCTGAAAGAAGGCCAGGAAGTGGAAGTACTGGTACTGGACGTGGACAACCGCGGCCGTATCAAGCTGTCCATCAAAGACGTGGCAGCAGCCAAGGCTTCGGGCGTTTAATCGCGCCTCACGCCTGACCGCTTCAACGTTGTAAAAAATGCCCCGCCGTGAAAACGAAGGGGCATTTTTTTGTCTGCAGGAAATTGAGACGTTCCGGAAGTTGCCTGCCTCTGAAGTCAGTGCTAGGTTTAGCCCACCGCCCGTGTAGCTCAGCCGGTAGAGCAGCGCACTCGTAACGCGAAGGTCGCAGGTTCGATTCCTGTCTCGGGCACCAGCAAGACTTGTTTTCAGATGATCCCGAATGGTTCTGAAGGCCAGACAAACCGCGCTTTATACGGTTTTTTGCGTCAGAGAGATCCTTGATGATCCAGATCCATCTTCCATTCCCCAGATCAACGAGAACGCCATGACAATAAAAGAATTGACCCAAGAAGCCAGACACGAAGAAGCACTGAAAAAGTACATGCTGGATGTGCCGGATCTGATGGAAGAGATCAAGGACCTGAGTGCCGATGATCAGAAGGACCAGATTCAGTGGGCGTTTGAGGATGAAGCCGAAGCCCAGGGCTTGCAGCCGTGGGAGTTGAGCCTCAAATACACCTCGACACCAGAAGAGTACGAGACAGAACGCCTGAAGCTGCATAAAGAAGCGGCCGAGGTGCTAGGTGTCGAGTGGGAAGAGTACTGCGAGATGAACAATCTGGTGGTTTGAACAAAAACGCCAGCCTCAATGGGGCTGGCGTTTTTCATTGCACAAGAGCGATCAGATGCTCAGGCGCATCGAAAGGTCTACAGCCTTCACATCCTTGGTCATCGCACCGATCGAAATGTAATCCACCCCGGTCCGGGCAATCGGCAGCAACGTACTTTCGTTGATCCCGCCGCTGGCCTCCAGTTTGGCCTTGCCGGCATTCAGGCGCACGGCTTCGCGCATATCGTCCAGGCTCAGTTCGTCGAGCATGATGATGTCGGCACCGGCCGCCAGCGCTTCTTTCAGTTCATCCAGGCTTTCCACTTCAATCTCGACTGGTTTTCCCGGGGCGATCTTGTGCGCGGCGGCTATGGCCTGGGCGATGCCGCCGCTGGCGGCGATGTGGTTTTCCTTGATCAGGAAGGCGTCATAAAGGCCGATGCGGTGGTTATGGCAACCGCCGCAGGTCACGGCGTACTTTTGCGCCAGGCGCAGCCCCGGTAGCGTTTTACGAGTGTCGAGCAGTTTGACCTGAGTCTCGGCCACGAAGTCCGCCAGGTATTGCGCGCGGGTCGCCACGCCGGAGAGCAATTGCAGGAAGTTCAGGGCGCTGCGTTCGCCAGTCAGCAGTGAGCGTGCAGGGCCTTCGAGGTGGAACAGCACCTGGTTGGGCGTCACCCGTTCACCGTCGGCAACCTGCCAGTGCACCGCCACCCGTGGATCCAGTTGCCGAAACACGGCATCTACCCAGGCGGTGCCGCTGATGACGGCCGCGTCGCGGGTAATGATGGTGGCTTTGGCCAGGCGTTCAGCCGGGATCAACTGCGCGGTGATGTCGCCGCTGCCGATGTCTTCGCGCAACGCACGGCGCACGTTGGCTTCGATTTCGGCGGTCAGATCGGCGAGACGTAGATTCGGCATAATGGACTCCACAAACAAAGTGGCTCGATTATAGGGCCATGGCAGCGACCAACCCAAGGCATCAGCGCGTTACATTGGTGCTGGCGCCTGCATTTGGTCGAATCCCTGTCGTTGTCGGCGTAGGCCGTCGATTCCGAACAAACGCCAGTTTGAGATCGGCAACCTCCAGCGCCTCAATCGCGGCAAGTGATCGCGCCCCGGGGGATTATCACGGCATACTGTGTCAACTCAGTCGATGTCGAAGGAATATGTATGCAGTTGGACCCCGCGAGCGGTTGGATTCAGGGTGTGCATGTCTGCCCCTCACCCAACTTCAATGCGCGCCCCACAGGCGAAATTTCCCTGCTGGTGATCCACAACATCAGCCTGCCACCGGCGCAGTTCGCCACCGGTAAGGTGCAGGAGTTTTTCCAGAATCGTCTGGATGTCACCGAACATCCCTATTTTGAAGGGATCGCGGATTTGCGGGTGTCCGCGCACTTTCTGATTGAGCGTGACGGTACCGTCACTCAGTTCGTTTCATGCCTTGAGCGTGCTTGGCATGCGGGTGTTTCGAGCTTCGAGGGACGGGAAACCTGTAACGATTTTTCCGTGGGCATCGAACTGGAAGGCACGGATGATCAGCCGTTCACCGACGCGCAATACAGCGCGTTGACAGCCCTGACCCGCCAGTTGCAGCAGGCGTTCACGGCAATCACCACAGAGCGCATCTGCGGGCACAGCGACATTGCACCGGGGCGCAAAACCGATCCAGGGCCGGCGTTCGACTGGGCACGCTATCGTGCCGCCCTGGCACAAGAGGAAGGACGATGAGTTTTCTGGTGTTGCTGTTGGCGGTGTGGATCGAGAAGTTCTCGGCCTTGCGTCATCGGGTTCAGCGTGACAGTGGCTGGACACAGGAGCTGAACAAGCTTGAGGCCAGCCCGCGACTTTCGGGCCGGCCCTGGCTGGTGTTGTCGGTACTGGTCTTGTTGCCGGTGGCGTTGCTGGGTTTGCTGCTGGTCATCATCGAGCCGGTGGCCTACGGGTTGCTGGCGTTGCCGATTCATTTGCTGGTGGTGATTTACAGCCTGGGGCGCGGTGATCTGCTGGGCGATCTCGGGCCGTTCCGCGATGCCTGGCGTCGGGAGGACCTGCAAGCAGCAGCCCATGTCGCCAAGCGCGATCTGGACATTTGCGCCGACAGTGGCGAGCAACTGCTGGAACAGGTCGAAGGGCATTTGCTGTGGGAGGCCTACCATAGTTTTTTCGCGGTGATTTTCTGGTACTTCCTGTTGGGTCCGGTCGCCGCGCTGAGCTATCGGTTGCTGGCGCTGGCCGAAGAACACGGAAAAAACCCGGCGGTGGTCGAACGCGCCGGGCAACTGCGTCACGCCTTCGACTGGGTGCCGGTGCGTCTGCTGGCGGCGAGCCTGGCATTGGTCGGCAATTTTGTCGCGGTCAGCCGGGTCATGCTGCATGAGCTGCTGAACTGGAACATCAGCGCCGCGCAATTGATCGTGAAAGTCGGGCTGGTGGCCGGTGAAATTCCGGCGCCGGTGGCTGGCGCAGAAGGTATCAACAACCTGGACCGCATCTGGGAACTGCTGCTGCGTGCCGCAGTGCTCTGGTATGCCGGGTTTGCGCTGTGGACGGTCCTGCCTTAGCGCTGTAGTCAGAAATCAGAGCAAGCTCCCTCGCCACAGGGCGATCACTTGTCCGAAGTGCTTCGCCCTGTCGTTAACCTTAAGTTACAAAACCCCCTGCCGATTTAAGTTATACAGAGATAGCGCTGAATAGTGGCTATCTGCCGCCCGTCTGCGCCTGCCAATAAAAAAAATAAGAAATCGAAGGGAGACATCCAGTGAAGAGCTTGCTCTATCCCGCTGTCGCACTGATGAACCGCCTGAGCTTCGGCATGAAGTTCAGCCTGATCAGCGTACTGTTCCTGGTGCCGATGCTGGTGACCAACTTCTATCTGGTACGTGACTCCTACCGCGAGTTCCAGGGCACGCGCATCGAACTGCAAAGTCTCGACCTGTTGGGCAGCAGCCTGACGTTGCGGCGCGATCTGGAAACCCTGAACAACCTGGTGCAGATCGATGTCAGCCTCGGCCAGTCCGGCAAGGCCAGCAATGTCGAATCGAAAATCAGCGCCCTTGAGCAGAATATTCTGACTCGCCTGCAAGGGCTGACGGCAATGACCAGCGACCCGGAGCAGGTCGCGGTGTTTGATGGCAAACGCGATGAAATGATCGCCGCGTTCAAGGCCCAGCAAACGGAAAACTCCCTGCAAAGCAAAAGTGCCCTGATTGGCAAACTGGTCGGCAGCGCGCAGATTTTCAGCCAGCTCATCACCAGCCAGGCCGGCCTCAGTCGCGACAATCAGAGCGACATGCGCCAGTTGAGCGAGCTGGTCACCCTCGTCACGCCACGTGTCACCCAGATCCTGGGCGAAGGTCGGGCAATGGGTTCCTATTCGTTGGGGCAGGGTTTCATCAACTCGGCTTCGAGTACCCGTTTCGATGAATTGCTGGTGCAGATTGAAAAGCTCCAGGCCGAGTATGGCCTGAAACTGCAGGATGCCCTGGGTTCCAGCAAAGCCGCACGCGATACCTTGGCCGCTCAGGCCGATAGCAGCCGGGCATCCTTGAAGAAAGCCAGCGAGCTGTTTGAAGAACAAGTGGTCATGGCCGATACCCTCGACGCGCCGTGGCAGGGCTTTTACGATCAGGTCAGCGCCCTGATGGACCAGACCTACCAACTCAACGAGGCGACCCTGAAGTATATGGGCCCGCAGTTGCAGCAACGCCTGGACCAGAACCGTACGCACATGGTCTTGCAGGCCGTGGCGTTGTCAGTCGTATTTGTATTGATCTTTTATCTCTACGGCGCTTTCTATGTCTCGACCCGCACCACGCTCAAGCGCCTGGGGGCGGTGATGGACAAGGTGGCGGCCGGCGACATGACCGTGACCTTCAGCGCCCACAGCCGCGATGAGCTGGGGGAGTTGGGCGAGGTGTTCAACGGCACCGTGAAGAAAATCCATGACCTGATCGAGCGGGTGGGGCAGACCGTCAGCGAAGTCGAGCGTCAGGCCGGGCAAGTGGAAAATGTTTCCGCGCAAAGCAACCAGGCCGTCGCCGGGCAGCGCACGCAAATCGAGCAAGTGGCCGCGGCGATGAACCAGATGTCGGCCACTTCCCAGGAGGTCGCGCGCAGTGCCGCCGCGGCAGTGAGCAGTGCCCACAGTGTCAACGACGAAACCATCAGTGGTCGCGGCTTGGTGGAGTCGCAGCAAGGCAGCATTGCCGCGCTGGCCAGCGAGATCGATCAATCGGTGCGGGTGATCAATCAACTGGCCAACGACAGCCAGTCCATCAGCCGCGTGCTCGACGTGATCAAGAGCATCGCCGAGCAGACCAATCTGCTGGCGCTCAATGCCGCCATCGAGGCCGCACGGGCCGGTGAGCAGGGCCGTGGTTTCGCCGTGGTAGCCGATGAAGTCCGGACCCTGGCCAAACGGACCCAGCAATCGACCGAAGAAATCGAGCAGATGATCGCCAGGCTTCATGGCGGTGTCGGCGCGGCGGTCAAGGCCATGGGCACCAGCCATGAAATGGCCAACGGCACGGTGGGGCAGTCGGAGAAGGTCCAGCGGGCGCTGGAAAACATCCTGGGCGCGGTCGGCATGATCGTCGACCAGAACCAGCAGATTGCCGCCGCCGTGGAGCAACAAACCGCCGTAGCCCACGACATCGACCAGAACATCGTCGAGATCAATCGCGCCGGCGAGCGTACCGCTGAAGGTGCACATCAGACCGAAGATGCCAGCCGGGCGTTGTCGGCCCAGGTCGTGGAGTTGAAACAGTTGATCAGTGCATTCAGGGTCTGAAAGTCTTCTCGAGACCCTGTGGGAGCGGCGTTCCGCAAAATCTGTGAACCACCCAAATCACTGTAGGAGGGAGCTTGCTCGCGATGGCGKCRGCACATCCAACATCCATGTGGCYGACCCACCGTTTTCGCGAGCAAGCCCGCTCCCACAATTTTGGTGTACTGTCGGAAAGTTTCGTAATACTTTTTCCCTTTACGGGTGGGAGTCCTCCTGATTTCCTCCGTGCACTGGATTTTGGATGTCAATCAAGGAAGAGTTACGCGGCTTACTTCATGGAGGAAACCCGGTTATGTCTGTTGCAACATCAGGAATCCAGGGGCGCTGTGCGCATTGTCAGCGCACATTGCTGCTTCAACCCTGGCAGCTCAACGCCATTTCGATCAATGAAGCGTTTGCCTGTGCCCACTGCCAGAAGCACGTTCAGTTACGTTGCCCGGAACAATTCAAACGCTTCAAGTCCCTCGACTCTTTTTCGCTGTTGCGCGCCAGCCTGCGGGTGATGGTTTGCACTGCCTTGCTGGTGGCGTTGGTGATGGAGTGGTTGGGGATGCTCAGCGTCATCGAACAGCTGAATGCTTCGCTGATCGTCATATTCGTGTACTTCGCGGTGGTCCTTTATTTCCGCCGGCGCCAGCACCTGACGCTGGTCCTGGAGGCTGCCAGGGCTCACGTCGACTGATTACCAGCCGAACACTTCGCAGCTGTTGGCGGTGCTGGCAGCCGCCAATCGTTCCGGGCTGATCGCCATCCATTGCGCCAGTGCCGTGCAGATCGCCGGCAAGTGTGCCGGACTGTTGCGCTGGCCGGGGAACATGGCAGGGGCCATGTCCGGCGAGTCGGTTTCCAGCACCACCGAATCCAGTGGCAGTCCGCCGAGCACGCGGTGCATGCGTAGCGCCTGCGGCCAGGTCGGGGCGCCGCCAAGGCCGAGTTTGAAACCGAGCTTGATGTATTCCCGCGCTTCTTCCTGGCTGCCGGCGAAGGCGTGGATGATGCCGGCCCGTTTCAGGCGAAACCGTTTGAGCGTGGCAATCACCGCCGCATGGCTACGCCGCACATGGATCAATGCCGGAAGATTGAAATTCACCGCCAGTTGCAATTGCGCCTCGAACAACGCCTGCTGAYGGTCGCGGTCCAGGGTTTCGATGAAGTAGTCCAGGCCGATCTCGCCCACCGCACACAGTTGCCGATGGCCGGCCAGACGGGTCAGCCAGTCACCGAGTTCGCTCAGGTGTTGCGGTCGATGATCGTCCAGGTACACCGGGTGCAATCCGAACGCGGCGTGCAGGTCGGGATCACTCTGCACCAGCTCCCAGACCCGCTGCCAGTTGGCCTGATAAACCCCCAGCACCACGATCCGCCGCACCCCCAGGGCGCGGCTTTCGGCCAGCAGCGCCTGGCGGTCGGCGTCGAAGTCCGGAAAATCCAGATGGGTGTGGGTGTCGATCAGCTCCACGGTTCAGTCCTGAAGAATACGCTGCTTGAACGTGCGCGGGATGGCTTGCACGCCGGGCCGGTAATCAGACTGCTCGATGGCTGCCAGGGCCAGCGCGAGGACCTTGTCTGCGATCAGCTGATGTTGCTGGGCCATGGCGTTGACCGGCAGTGGCAGGAAGTCCAGTAACTGGGTATCGCCGAACGTGCCGAGGCGTAGCGGGCGGTTTCTCAGCGGGAAGTCGTGCAGCGCATCGAACACGCCCTGAAGCAGCACGTAGGAGGTGGTCACCAGGGCATCGGGTAAATGGCCCAGGCGCTGCAGCAACTCGTCCATCAATTGTTTGCCGCACTCGCGACTGAAGGATTCGCCTTCTTCGATCAGCACTTCCCCGTTGAACCCGACGAGCGCCTCTTTGAAGCCAGCGGCACGTTCCCGGCTGATGCTCAGCTCTGGGCGGGCGCCGATCAGCGCGATGTGCCTGGGCAGCGGCTCCAGCAGGCTGCGGGTCAGTTGCAGGCTGGCCTCGCGGTCGTCGCTGATCACCGAACAGAAATGCTCGGGCTCCATGACCCGGTCGATGGCGATGATCGGAAGGCCCTTGGCCTGCAATTGGCGATAGCTGTCGTCGCCGGTCGGCAGGCAACTGGCAACGATCAGTGCGTCGCAGCGCCGGGCGCGGAACAGTTGCAGCAATTGCCGTTCGCTGTCCGGTGCATCGTCGGAACTGGCGATCAGCAACTGATAGCCCCGGGCTCGCGCACCTTGTTCCAGCAATTTGGCGATTCGCGCGTAACTGGGGTTTTCCAGATCCGGCAGAATGAACCCCAATGTGCGCGTGTGTCGGCTGCGCAAGCCAGCGGCCTGTGGGTTAGGCGTGAAGCCATGCAGTTCGACGACTGCGCGCACGCGTTCGACGGTGGCGCTGCTGATGCGCTGTTGTTCGGCCTTGCCATTGATGACATAGCTGGCGGTGGTGACGGACACACCGGCCAACTGGGCGATATCACTGAGTTTCAACCCGCTGTTTCCTTGTTTTTTCGAGATTGCCTCGACATTTTCGTCAATCCTAACCGATTAAGGCAGGCGACCATTGTCGCAACGCATCCGACAAGTTGAGCTTCAAGGATGGGACATTATCGAGTAACGTGCCATTCATTCTAGATTAAACGTTTCAGCAAGCGTATTTTCTACGTTAGAGGCGCCTTTGGCCGGTTCTGCCGTGAAACCGCCAAAATGACGACCAAGCGCCTGAGCTGGCTCATTCAAAACAATACCTGGCGCCCCAAGGCGCCAAAAAGGAGAACACATGCTCGAGCTCACTGTAGAGCAGATTTCCATGGGCCAGTCGGCTGTGGATAAATCCGCAGCGCTGCAATTGTTGGCCCGGCATCTGGTCGCCGACGGCCTGGTTGCCGAGGGCTATCTCGCCGGTTTGCAGGCGCGGGAGGCCCAAGGCTCGACCTTTCTCGGTCAAGGTATTGCCATCCCCCACGGTACGCCCGAAACCCGCGACCTGGTGTTCACCACCGGTGTGCGCCTGATGCAGTTCCCCGATGGCGTGGACTGGGGCGATGGTCATATCGTTTACCTGGCGATCGGTATCGCCGCCAAATCCGATGAACACCTGCGCCTGTTGCAATTGCTGACCCGCGCCCTCGGCGAGACGGATCTGGGCCAGGCCCTGCGTCGCGCCGGTTCCGCCGAAGCATTGCTGAAGTTGCTGCAAGGCGCGCCGCAGGAGCTGGCGCTGGATGCGCAGATGATCGGCCTGGGTGTGGCGGCCGAAGATTTCGAAGAGCTGGTCTGGCGCGGCGCACGTCTGTTGCGGCAGGCCGACTGCGTGAGCAACGGTTTCTCCGCCGTGCTGCAGCAGGTTGAAGCGCTGCCCCTGGGCGATGGCCTGTGGTGGTTGCACAGCGAGCAAACGGTGAAGCGCCCTGGCCTTGCCTTCGTCACCCCGGACAAACCGCTGCGCTATCTCGGCCAGCCACTCAATGGACTGTTCTGCCTGGCCAGCCTTGGTGAGGCCCATCAAGCGCTGCTCGAACGCCTGTGCGCGTTGTTGATCGAAGGGCGTGGCCATGAGTTGGGACGCGCCACCAGCAGCCGCAAAGTCCTCGAAGTGCTCGGTGGTGAAGTGCCCGCCGACTGGCCCAGCGCGCGAATTGCATTGGCCAACGCCCACGGTTTGCATGCGCGGCCGGCGAAAATCCTCGCGCAACTGGCAAAGAGTTTTGAAGGTGACATCCGCGTGCGCATTGTCGATGGTCACGACAGCGCGGTGTCGGTAAAGAGTTTGAGCAAGTTGCTCAGCCTCGGCGCCCGTCGGGGACAGGTTCTGGAAATCATTGCCGAACCGGGCATCGCGGCTGATGCGTTGCCGGCCTTGTTGGCCGCCATCGAAGAGGGCCTCGGTGAGGAAGTCGAGCCGCTGCCGCCAGTAAGCCAGGCACGCGAAGTCGTTGCCGATATGGCCGAAGTGGTCCTCGCCCCGGTGTCAGGCAGCGTGGTCCAGGCGATTGCCGCCGCCCCGGGGATTGCCATCGGCCCGGCGCATATTCAAGTGCTGCAAACCATCGATTACCCGTTGCGCGGCGAGTCCGCCGGCATCGAGCGTGAGCGTCTCCAGCACGCCCTGGCGCAGGTGCGTCGTGACATTCAGGGCCTGATCGAGCGCAGCAAGAGCAAAGCCATCCGCGAAATCTTCATCACCCACCAAGAGATGCTCGACGACCCGGAACTGACCGATGAGGTCGATGCGCGCCTCAAGCAGGGCGAAAGCGCCCAGGCGGCGTGGATGGCTGTGATTGAGGCGGCGGCCCGGCAGCAGGAAGCGTTGCAGGATGCCTTGCTGGCCGAGCGCGCAGCCGACTTGCGCGACATCGGGCGCCGGGTGCTGATGCAGCTCAGTGGCATCGAAACCCCGAGCGAGCCGGATCAACCGTACATTCTGGTGATGGACGAGGTTGGCCCGTCCGACGTCGCGCGTCTGGATCCGGCTCGCGTGGCCGGGATTCTCACCGCCCGGGGTGGCGCTACGGCGCACAGTGCGATTGTTGCCCGGGCCTTGGGCATTCCGGCACTGGTCGGCGCCGGCCCCGGCGTGTTGCTGCTGGCGCCGGGTACGCCATTGCTGCTCGATGGCCAGCGGGGTCGCCTGCATGTGGACGCCGACGCGGCGACCTTGCAGCGCGCCACCGCCGAGCGCGATACCCGCGAGCAACGCTTGAAGGCGGCTGCTGAACGGCGCCATCAACCGGCGCTGACCACCGATGGCCACGCCGTAGAAGTGTTCGCCAACATTGGTGAAAGCGCTGGCGTAACCGGCGCGGTGGAGCAGGGCGCCGAAGGCATTGGCCTGTTGCGCACCGAACTGATTTTCATGGCCCACTCGCAAGCGCCCGACGAAGCGACCCAGGAAGTCGAGTACCGCCGCGTCCTCGACGGTCTGGCCGGGCGGCCGCTGGTGGTGCGCACTCTCGATGTCGGTGGCGACAAACCRCTGCCGTACTGGCCGATTGCGAAGGAAGAAAACCCCTTCCTCGGCGTGCGTGGCATTCGCCTGACCTTGCAGCGCCCGCAGATCATGGAAGCGCAATTGCGCGCCTTGCTGCGGGCGGCCGACAACCGGCCGCTGCGGATCATGTTCCCGATGGTGGGCAGTGTTGACGAGTGGCGCCAGGCCCGTGACATGACCGAACGTCTGCGCCAGGAAATCCCGGTCGCCGACCTGCAACTGGGGATCATGATCGAAGTGCCATCGGCGGCATTGCTGGCGCCGGTGCTGGCCAAAGAGGTCGACTTTTTCAGTGTCGGTACCAACGACCTGACCCAATACACCCTGGCCATCGACCGTGGCCATCCGACGCTGTCGGCCCAGGCCGATGGCTTGCATCCGGCGGTGCTGCAACTGATCGACATCACCGTGCGCGCGGCTCATGCTCACGGTAAATGGGTCGGTGTGTGCGGCGAACTGGCGGCCGACCCGTTGGCAGTGCCGGTGCTGATCGGCCTCGGGGTGGACGAACTCAGCGTCGGCGCTCGCAGCATTGCCGAAGTCAAGGCGCGGATTCGCGAACTGGGCTTCACTCAGACTCAAACCCTTGCCCGACAGGCCCTGGCCGTGGGCAGCGCCAATGAAGTGCGCGCACTAGTGGAGGCCCTGTAATGGCCCGGATTCTTACTTTGACCCTCAACCCGGCGCTGGACCTGACCGTCCAGTTGCCGCGCCTTGACGCCGGCCAGGTCAACCGCAGCGAGGTGATGCACACCCACGCCGCCGGCAAAGGCGTGAACGTGGCGCAGGTGCTGGCGGACCTCGGTCATCAGCTGACCGTCAGTGGCTTTCTTGGCGAAGACAACCTGCAAGCGTTCGAAACATTGTTCGCTAAACGCGGTTTTGTCGATGCGTTCATCCGCGTTCCCGGTGAAACCCGCAGCAATATCAAACTGGCGGAAAGCGACGGACGCATCACCGACATCAATGGGCCGGGACCGCAGGTCAGCGAAGCGGCGCAGCAGGCCTTGATGGAGCGACTGGAGCAGATTGCCCCGGGCCATGATGCGGTGGTGGTTGCCGGCAGTTTGCCGATGGGCGTCAGTGCGCAATGGTTGCAGGCGTTGATTTTGCGCTTGAAGAAGTTGGGCTTGAACGTCGCCCTCGACACCAGCGGCGAGGCATTGCGCGCAGCGCTGAAAGCGGGACCGTGGCTCATCAAACCCAACACTGAAGAGCTGGCCGAAGTATTGGATTGCGAGGTCGTCTCGGTCAGTGCCCAGGCCTTGGCGGCGGAGCGCTTGCACGCCCAGGGCATCGAGCATGTGGTGATTTCCCATGGTGCCGAGGGTGTGAACTGGTTCAGCGTCGGTTCGGCACTGCATGCCACTCCGCCCAGGGTCAGTGTCGCCAGTACGGTGGGCGCGGGCGACTCATTGCTGGCGGGGATGCTCCACGGTTTGCTCAGTGCCGATACGCCGGAGCAGACCTTGCGCACCGCCACGGCGATTGCCGCGATGGCAGTGACCCAGATCGGATTCGGCATTGGCGATGCAGCGCAACTGGCGCAGCTCGAACAGGGTGTGCGCGTGCGTCCCCTGACAGAACAATAAGAGGGTTTGTCATGAAGTTAGCCATCGTTACGGCCTGCCCGAACGGCATGGTCACCAGTGTGCTGTGTGCCCGGCTGCTCGATGCCGCGGCTCAGCGTCAGGGCTGGAGCACCAGTGTCGAAATCACCGATGCCGCGCATCCCGAAAAACAACTGTCGGCGGCCACCCTGGACGCGGCCGAGTGGGTGCTGCTGGTGACCAGCGCGCCGGTGGAGATGTCGCGGTTTGTCGGTAAGCGGCTGTTCCAGAGCACCCCGGCCCAGGCCCTGCAAGACGTGGAAGCCGTGTTGCGGCGCGGTGCGCAGGAGGCTCAGGTTTACGCCGCTGACGAAGCCGTCGTCGAACCTGTGACGGTGCCTCAAAACACGCCGCGACTGGTGGCCGTCACCGCGTGCCCGACGGGTGTCGCTCACACGTTCATGGCTGCCGAAGCCTTGCAGCAAGCGGCCAAACGCCTGGGCTATGACCTGCAAGTGGAAACCCAGGGCTCGGTCGGCGCGCGCAATCCATTGAGCGCGCAAGCGATCGCCGAGGCCGATGTGGTGCTGTTGGCGGCTGATATCGAAGTCGCCACCGAGCGTTTCGCCGGCAAGAAAATCTATCGCTGTGGCACCGGTATCGCTCTCAAGCAAGCTGAAGCGACCTTGAAAAAGGCCTTGGCCGAAGGCCAGCAGGAAAGCGCTTCGAGCAGCGCCAAGGGCCCAGCCAAATCAGAGAAAACCGGCGTCTATAAACACCTGCTGACCGGCGTGTCGTTCATGTTGCCGATGGTGGTGGCCGGCGGACTGATGATCGCCTTGTCGTTCGTGTTCGGCATCACCGCATTCAAGGAGCAGGGCACGCTGGCGGCGGCGTTGATGCAGATCGGTGGCGACACTGCATTCAAGTTGATGGTGCCGCTGCTGGCAGGCTATATCGCCTATTCCATCGCTGACCGTCCGGGCCTCGCGCCGGGGATGATCGGCGGTCTGCTGGCGAGCACCTTGGGCGCCGGATTTATCGGCGGGATCATTGCCGGTTTTCTGGCCGGTTATGTGGCCAAGGCGATCAACCGTTATGCACGTTTGCCGCAAAGTCTTGAGGCGCTGAAGCCGATCCTGATCATTCCGTTGCTGGCGAGTCTGTTCACCGGCCTGGTGATGATCTATGTGGTTGGCAAACCGGTCGCCGGCATGCTCGCCGGGCTCACGCATTTCCTCGACAGCATGGGCACCACCAACGCGATTCTGCTGGGTGTATTGCTGGGCAGCATGATGTGCGTCGACCTCGGCGGGCCGATCAACAAGGCGGCCTATGCCTTCTCGGTCGGGTTGCTGGCGTCGCAGAGTTACGCGCCGATGGCGGCGACCATGGCGGCCGGCATGGTGCCGCCGATCGGCCTGGGCATCGCCACGTTCATTGCGCGGCGCAAGTTTGCGCAGACTGAGCGCGAAGCCGGTAAGGCAGCACTGGTGCTGGGGCTGTGCTTCATCTCCGAAGGGGCTATTCCGTTTGCGGCGAAAGACCCGTTGCGGGTGATTCCGGCGAGCATCGCCGGCGGTGCGTTGACTGGTGCGCTGTCGATGTATTTCGGCTGCAAACTGATGGCGCCCCACGGTGGGTTGTTCGTGCTGGCGATCCCGAATGCGATCAACCATGCGCTGCTTTATTTGCTGGCGATTGTGGCAGGGAGCCTGTTGACGGCGGTGGTGTATGCGCTGGTGAAACGGTCGGAGGCGGTGGAGCTGGCGGTAGAGCCCGTCAGCGCCTGACACCCAATCCTGTAGGAGCGAGCCTGCTCGCGATGACGGCGTGATATTCAGCAAATATGGCGACTGTTACACTGCTATCGCGAGCAGGCTCTCTCCTACAATGGATCTGCATTGCTAGTAGATATTTGTGTCATGCCAGGGTCTTAGGGCCATGCTTTAGTTTTTCCTTTTTCAGGGAGAACACCATGAGCGATTTCAACCTCGGGCGCCGTCGTGTCATGCAAGCGGTCGGCGCCGGATTGCTGTTGCCGGGGCTGGCGCCGGCGGTGATCGCTTCGGTCAAGGACCGGCCGCAACTCACCGACGGCGTGCAGTCCGGCGACCTGCTGGGCGACCGGGCGATCATCTGGAGCCGCTGCGATCGCCCCGCGCGGATGGTGGTGGAGTGGGACACCCGCAGCCTGTTTTCCAACCCTCGACGTTTCGTCTCGCCCCTGGCCGATGCGCGCACCGATTTCACCGCTCGGGTCGAACTCAGCGGGCTGCCCGCCGACCAGGCGATTTTCTATCGCGTGCAGTTTGAGGACGCCCAGAGCGGCGTTGCCAGCGAGCCCTGGTTCGGTCACTTGCGCAGCGTGCCGCAGACCCGGCGCGACATCCGTTTTGTCTGGAGCGGCGACTCCGCCGGCCAGGGCTTCGGCATCAACCCGGACTTTGGCGGCATGCGCATCTACGAGGCGATGCGCCGGCGGCTGCCGGACTTCTTTATCCACAGCGGCGACATCATTTACGCCGATATCCCGATCCGGGCGCAGCTCACCACAGAAGGCGGCCGGGTATGGCGCAACATCACCACCGAGGCCAAGAGCAAAGGCGCCGAGACCCTCGATGAGTACCGTGGTAATTACCGCTACAACCTGATGGACGAAAACATCCGTCGCTTCAACGCCGAGGTCCCGCAGATCTGGCAGTGGGACGACCATGAAGTGGTGGACAACTGGTCGCCCGGCAAGCAGCTGGGTGCGCGTTACCAGAGCAAAGATATCCACAGTCTGGTGGACCGCGCACGCCAGGCCTGGCTCGAATACGCGCCGATGCGCTGGCAGAGCGCCGATGGCGGCGGGCGCATCTATCGCAAGCTCGGTTACGGGCCCATGCTCGATGTGTTCGTGGTGGACATGCGCAGTTATCGCGGGGCCAATGACGACAATCTGGGCGAGGCCAAGCCATTCCTCGGTCGTGAGCAACTGGACTGGCTCAAGCGCGAAATGCAGGCCTCGAATGCGCAATGGAAAGTGATCGCCGCCGACATGCCCATCGGCCTCGGCGAAGGGGACGGCGAAGTCAGCCCCGGTGTCACGAGGTGGGACGCGGTGGCCAACGGTGACCCCGGCCCGGCCCAGGGCCGCGAACTGGAAATCGCCGAATTGCTCGGCTTTCTGCGGGCGCAGCAGGTGCGCAATTTCCTGTTCCTGACCGCGGATGTGCATTACTGCGCGGCCCATCATTACCACCCGGATCGGGCGGCGTTTCAGGATTTCGAACCGTTCTGGGAGTTCGTCGCCGGGCCTTTGAATGCCGGCAGCTACGGGCCGAATCCGCTGGATAAAACCTTTGGTCCTGAAGCGGTGTTCGAAAAGGCCCCACCGGCGCAGAACCTCTCGCCGTTTGCCGGGTTTCAGTTTTTTGGCGAGGTGAACATCGATGGGCAGAGCGGGGAGTTGAGCGTGGTGTTGCGCGATCTGGATGGTGTGTCGGTGTTTGAGCAGAAGTTGCAGCCGGTCTGATCGCTGGACACAAAGCCCCTGTGGGAGCGAGCTCGCTCCCACAGGGAATTCAGTGAATCAGTACACGTCGCGGCGGTAGCGGCCCTGTTCGATCAGGCGCTCCACTTCGGCGGCGCCCAACACCTCGTTGAGCACCTGGTCCACGCCTGAAGCCATGCCTTGAAGGCTGCCGCAGATGTAGATCACCGCACCGTCCGCCAGCCACTTCTTGAGCTCGGCTGCCGATTCGCGCAGGCGATCCTGTACGTAAACCTTTTCGGCCTGGTCGCGGGAAAACGCCAGGTCGAGGCGCGCCAGATCACCATTGATCAGCCACTCCTCCAGCTCCTTTCGGCACAGGTAATCGTGTTCGCGATTGCGCTCGCCAAACAGCAGCCAGTGACGTTGCTGACCGTCGGCAATCCGCGCCTTGAGCAGGCTGCGCAACCCGGCCAGCCCCGTGCCGTTGCCCAGCAGGATCATCGGCACCGGCTGCGCCGGCAGATGGAAACCGCTATTGCGCCGCACTCGCAGGCTGATGGAACTGCCTACGGGCGCGTGCTCGGTCAGCCAACCGGAGCCGACGCCGAGGTTGCCGTCGGCATGCACTTCCTGGCGCACGATCAATTCCAGCACGCCATCGGCCGGGATCGACGCAATGGAATACTCGCGCATGGCCAACGGCACGAGGGCCTCTGCCAACGCTTGGGCGTGCAGGCCGACCAGATGGGCGCGGTTCTCCGGCAACTGGCGGCTGGCCAGGGCCTGTTCGAGGGTTTCCTCCAGGCCGTTGAGTTGCACCCTGGTTTCACCGTGAATGCCCAGGCCGTCGAGGAAATGCTCGATGGCCCACGGGCAATTGCGCGGCAACACTTCCACCAGGTCGCCCGCCAGCCAGCTGCTGGTGGAAGGAGGCTTGAGGCCCAACAAGTACACCGGCGAGCCACTGCTGTCCGGGTTGAGCAGTTCACGACGCAGCAGGGTCCAGTTGTCGTAGTTGGGTGCTTGCCAGGTATCCACGGGGGCCTGACCGGTCAACAGGCCCAGTTGCTGTTGCCAGTGACGCAAGGCGTAAGGGTCACCGCTGTCGACCTCCACCGGGGCGAACAGGGTCTTTGCGCCATGTTCACCCAACCAGGCGTGCAGGCGTTTGGCGAAACCGCAGAAGTGTTGATACTGCCGGTCGCCCAACCCAAGGACGGCATAATTCAGGCGTCCCAGGCTCGGTGCCCGGCCCAGTACCTTGCGCTCGAAACCGCGGGCGCTGTCCGGTGCTTCGCCGTCGCCGAAGGTGCTGATGACGAACAAGGCATTGTTCGATTCATGCAAGTCCTGCTCGCTGACGTCCGCCAATGGTTGCACTTTTACCGGCAAGCCTGCGGCCTGCAATTGACCGGCGGTCTGCCATGCCAACTGCTCGGCAAAACCACTTTGGCTGGCGAAGCCGATCAGCCACGCCGGCGCATCGCTGGCGGTTTGCACGAGGTCTTTGCGCGCATCCTTGATCTGGCGTTTTTTGCGCCGACGATCCAGGTACAGCATCCAGCCGGTGACGAAGAACAGCGGCATGGTCAACGCGGTGAGGGTCAGGATGATGCGCCCGACGATGCCGAAGTAACTGCCGACGTGCAGCGCATAGATGCTGGTCAGCAGTTGCGCCTTGAGGCTCTTGTCGCTGTAGCGATCAACCCGTTTGACCACACCGGTGGCCGGGTCGAGGGTGATCTGGTTGAGGGCGCGGTCGTGAGGCGAAGTTTTCAGCAGGAAGTACACGGTCGCTGGTTGGCCGGCCACGGGCGGCATGCGCACATTATAGGAACTGAGTTGCGGACCGGCCGCGCTGTAGATGCTGCTCCACATCGCCGCGTAATCGGCCGTCGGTGCCGGACCGCTTGGCGCAGGGCCGCGTCCGCCGCGAACGCGTTCGTTCTGCGGTGAGTCGGAGAGCAACCGGGTCAACCCCTTGTTGTACCACTCGTAGGACCAGGACAACCCGGTCAGCGCCGCCAGGAGGTAAAACACCAGGCACCAGGTGCCGGCCACCGAGTGCAGGTCCCAGTTGAAACTGCGACCCTTTTTCTTCCAGTCCAGAGTCAGCCAGGCGCGCCAGCTTCTCCACTGGCGAGGCCAGCGCAGGTACAGGCCGGACAGGCAGAAGAACACCAGGATCAGCGTGCACGCACCGGTGATCTGCCGACCCGTGTCGCCCATGGCGAGAAAGCGGTGCAGTTGCAGCATCAGGCCGAAGAAGTCCTGGCCGGTGGCGTCGCCGAGGAATTCGGCTGTGTACGGGTCGAAGTAGCGCATCTCGCCTCGGCGCTCACCCGGCGGCGGGGTGAACCACACTTTGGCGGCGTTGCCGCTGTCGGTTTCCACGGTGAGCATCGAGACTTTTTTGCCCGACACGGCTTCGATGCGCTCCACCAGTTCGGCAGGCGGCAGCACACCGGCGACCTGTTTTTCGACCTGCAACACGGAAGGGTTGAGCACATTCAGGATTTCATCCTGAAACGACACCGTTGCCCCGGTGATGCCCATCAGGGCCAGGACCAGCCCGGAGCTGATGCCGAAAAACCAGTGCAACTGGAACAGGGTTTTCTTCAACACGTCGCTCGCCTTGTTCGTTCAAATTGATTCATCACGGCGCGCATTATGCCGTGGGGTTGTCGAGAAGCATTCTTTCTTACACACAAAAGCCCCGTTCATGTGGATGAACGGGGCCTCGGGCTTCACACGTCTATCAGAAATGGAAGTTGGTGCTCAGCAGTGCGGTACGACCGGCCGCCTGGTTGGCGAAGTGAGTCGAGAACGCCTTGTCGTAGTAGGTTTCGTCGGTCAGGTTCTGCACGTTCAGTTGCAGGTCGACGTTCTTGGTCAGCTTATAGGCCGCCATCGCGTCGTAACGAACGTAGGAATCAACCATGGTGGTGTTGGCGGTACTGCCGAACACGTCATCGACATAGAACGCACCGCCACCGATGGTCAGCCTTGGCGTGACCTGGTAGGTCGTCCACAGGCTGGCGCTGTTTTCCGGCGTGTTAGGTAACTGGTTGCCGTCATTGGCCGCGCCCAATGGGCCACCATCGATTTGTTCGCTGTCCATGTAGGCGTAACCGGCGAACACTTGCCATTTGTCGGTGAGCTTGCCGCTGGCCGACAGTTCGATGCCTTGAACGCGGGTTTTGCCGACGTTTTCGAAGGTGGTGGTGTTGGTCTGCACACGAGCGTTGTCTTTCTCGGTGCGGAAGATATCGGCGGTCAACGACAGGCGATTGTTCAGCAGATCCCACTTGGTACCGATTTCGTAGTTCTTGGTGGTTTCCGGCTCCATGTCGCTGCTCAGCAGGTTGCCGTTGCGATCCGGCGTGCCACCCAACGGGTTGCCTTCCGAACCTTCGCCCAAGGTGTTGCCCGGTGGCGTGGCAGACGTCGCGTAGGACGCATAGATGCTGCCGTTTTCGGCTGGCTTGTAGACCACGCCGAACTGGCCAGTGACGAATTCGCTGGTGTCCTTGCCTTTGGCTGCGTTGCCTTTGGTCACGACGGTGGCGCCGGAACCGTCAAAGGTACGGTACTGGGTATTGAAATGGTCATACCGCAGGCCCATGTTCACCAGCCACTGCTCGGACAACGTCAGGGTGTCGAACACGTACAGTGCGTAGGTGTCGGCCTTGGTGTTGGTGCCGGCGTAATTACGCGAGATGGCACCGTTCCATGGATCATTCGGGTTCGGGTTGGACAGCGAGGTGCAGTTGAAGCCGCTTGGCGCGCCGATCAGTGCCGGCGAGCAGTTGGTGGTCACCGCTGCTGTTCCCGGGGTGGTGTCCGTGTTGACATTGTACGAGGATTTTTCACTTTCCTCGTGGGTGTATTCGACACCGGTGGAGAAGCTGTTCTTGAACCCGGCAATGTAGACATCGCCAAACAGGTCGGTCTGGTTGGTGGTGGTCTCGGTGTTGCTCACGCGGGTGTTCGCGCGGCGCCAGACGCTGCCGTTG
>NZ_JBFUIC010000011.1:0-53693 GCF_056402075.1 Pseudomonas sp. P4_C3 | reverse complement strand
ATGTCATCCGGCCCGAGATAAGCAATGTGCCGGTCGAAAGGATCGGTGGCCCCCAACGAACCGGGGGTGAATTTTGTTGAAGCGGGACTGCCGTCGGCGTGTGCCAACAGCACTGCAGTGGGTTCGAGCATGAAGGTGTTTCTCCAGGAAAATGCATTGGATGTAACGCTGGTTTGTCAGCCGATGGCCTGAGTCACCAGCGCAAACTGGCGCACTGCGCCGATAGCCTGCGGTGGGGTGCCACGAGCCATTTGCGCAACGGTGTCGACCTGCTTCAGCCCGGCTTCTTCCAGCCAAGGGGCCAGTCCGCTATCGGACGGTATATCCATGCGCACGAATGCGTCCGGAACTCGGGCCAACAACACCGCGATCAAGTGCTTGGCCTGCTCTGGACTTTCCGCGATGACCGGGCCGATGCAGCGACCACGGCCGAATGGGCGCAGCATGGCGAAGGCGCGTAGCTGACCCTCGCGCTCGATACCGACCGAGTGTTCAACTACATCGAACAGATCATTGAGCACGACTTCTCGGTCCAGGCCGCTTCCGGCGTTGGCCAGTTCGATTTGGACGGCCCGATCGGCTTCGGTCAGCGGGCGGCAGCGCTCTCCGGCTGCCAGATCATTCGGTGTAGGAGCCCGCACGTGCCCCTGATGTTGTTGAATATGTCCAAAGTCAATGAATCCCTGACTGGCATAAAGTGGGGCACCGGCCAGCGTCGCATTGAGTATGGCGGTACTTGATCCGCAAGCCTCAAGTGCCAGTTCCATCAGCTTGCGACCTATACCCTGGCCCTGGTACTCATCACTGACGATCACCAGGCCGATAGTGGCGTAATGTCCCTGCGCACAGGTGAACGCGGTACCTATCAGGCGACCTCCATCTTCTACGACAAAACCCTGCGCGATGCGCTGCAACATGGCCCATTCCTCCAGGCGGTGGGGCCATTTCAGCTGTACGGACAAGGCGTGGGCCAACGGCACATCGGCCGGGGTCATGGGGCGATAGCTATACGTAGGGCGTTGCGAGTTGGACATGACAGATCTCCGTATACAGGGAGCGTGACCGGTCGGATTTCTCCGTGGAAAGTATTGGTATCTCACCTGCTGCGAGGCCTGACAAGAGGCCTCCATTGATTCGGCAGATTCTTTAAGCGACAGCTTTGTAGGCCACATTTACTGCTCAAATGAGAAGCAGGATCGGCAGCAAATACTGGATCGACTTACAGGATGCAGACCAAAGCAAAAGGCACTTCTGATGGGGAAATTGCTTAAAAAAGGCGCCCGGATGGGCGCCTCAAGGCTAAGGGCGCGTGGAGCAGACCTTCAATAAAACCGGCCGGTCCACAGGTAAAACCGGCCAGGACCAAACGTTACAGAATGCTCAGCGGATACTCGATGATCAGGCGGACCTCGTCGATATCGCTCTCGAACGAGGTCGCGCGGTGTGTAGCCTGGCGCAGGCGGAAGGACAGGTCCTTGGCGGCCCCTCCCTGGACCACGTATTTTGCTTCCAGGTCACGCTCCCACTCCTTCTGGTCGTCACCCACCTTGTTGGCATAGGCACCTTTCGGATCGGCTTTGGTGCCATCGATTTGATCACCTTTGACATAGCGGGCCATAAAGCTCAGCCCCGGTATGCCGAATGGAGCCATGTTCAGGTCATAACGAGCCTGGATGGAGCGCTCGTTGGGAGCGTTGAAGTCGGAATACTGAATCGAGTTGGCCAACCAGATCGAGTCCACACCGATGTAGTCGAAATACTCGTCGCCATCGATCTTCTGATAAGCCAGGGTGAGCTTGTGGGCACCGAAGGAATAGGCTGCCTTCGCCGACCAGCTCGTGGTGTCCAGTTTGCCGGCACGCGCTTCGCCTTGGTCCTGGGTCTTATAGGCTATCAAGCCAAAATTCAGCGACTGCTGGTCAGCCAGAGGAATCGTATAGGAGGCACTGCCGAAGTGCTGACGCCAGACATTCTCGGCCTCGCTGGTGTACGCCTTCAGGCTGAGGTTTTCGTTGATTTTATAGGTGCCGCCGATGAAGTCGACGCTGTCAGCTTCGGTCCCTCCGTATGTAGTGAGCAGCTTGTCATTGGAGTTGGTCGAATTGCGATTGTTGAATGCGGTGAAGTGGCCACCCTCGAAGGATAAGGCATCGAATTCGTTGCTCGACAGTTGGAAGCCGGTAGCTGTTTCCGGCAGCAAGCGGTTGTCACCGGGGGCGAATACCGGTGCGGTCGGGCGTTGTTCGCCGTACTTCAGCACGGTGGAGGAAATGCGCATCTTCACTGCACCGCCGATCTCGCCATAGCTATCTGGCACGTCGGCTTCGGCGGTGCGATTGTTGCTGATGGGCAGCAGGCCGTTGCCGACCCGGCCACGGCCAGTGTCCAGCTTGACCCCACCGTACGCGTAGGCATCGGTGCCGAAACCGATGGTGCCCTGGGTGAAACCGGAGGCGAAGTTGAGCATGGCCCCTTGTGCCCACTCCTCGCGATAGCCATTGCGCTCGCTGGCCGGCTTGGAGCCGTTAGTACCTTGGCTATTGCTGCCGCCATTACGGAAGTCGCGATTCATATAGAAATTACGATTGAGCAACCCGAGGCTGCTGTCTTCAATGAAGCCATTGGCTTCCTGTTGCTGACCCGCTATTGCCAGTTGCGTGGTGGCAGCAATGACAGCCAAGGAGAGAGAGCTTAGTTTTGCGATATTCATCGCTTACCCCATTTGATCTTATTAGTGTTGGTTATCTGCGCGGCAGGCGATGCTCTTGCGGCAGCTCAGGTAAACCACTGCGAAGTAAACCCGGGAGAGTCTTGTCGATCAGCGCCTTGCAGTGGACTTGACCTGCAGCCGGGCTCCGCACAGCGGTGGCTGTATCGCAGTTACGGCGAGGCCTGACAATGGGCTGCAGTCAATTCGGTAGATTGCAAAAGTTATGGCTTGACGGGCCGCAATTACTACTCAATCGGGGGAGGAGATCAGCAGCAAATGTCGGCTGATTCTTGGGGGAGGTATGCGCAGAAACAGCAAAATGGGATGAACATCAGATCTGTTTTGTATAACGCCAGATTTGCCTCTGCGAAGTAAAAATCTGGCGCCGGTTGGTTGTTACTGGTGAGTTGAAAACCGGAGGTCAATAACTTCTCTTGCGGTCAACCTGACCAAGCATTGACTCACCGCGTTGATGCCGGCGGATATTCTCCAGCAACACGCTAAACGCACTTTCCGGTTGGGTCATCGCAGCGATATGCGGTGTCAGCAATATCTGCGGATGGTGCCAGAAGGGATGGTCCGGCGCCGCCGGCTCCTGTTCCAGTACGTCGAGCACCGCCGCGCTGAGCTGGCCGCTGGCCAAAGCCTCAAGCAGATCCTCTTCTATCAGGTGCCCACCCCGGCCCATGTTGACCAAGGCAGCACCTTTGGGAAGGTGCTGGAACAACTGTCGGTTGAGAATCCCTTTAGTCTCCTCAGTCAATGGCAAGACACAAACCACGATGTCGCAACGGCCGAGGAAGGTGGGAAGTTGCTCGGCACCGGCAAAGCAGTCCACCCCGGCAATGCGATGCTCACTGCGTGCCCAGCCTGATAAGGCGAATCCAAAGGTCTGCAAGGTGGCTAGAATCTGTTGCGCCTGCGTGCCGAGCCCCATGACACCTACCCGACGTTTGGCTGCAGGTTGCAGCAGGTGAGCCTGCCAGCACCGAGCCATTTGTTGCTGGCGATAACGGAGCATATCCCGGTGCAGGCTGAGCACCGCAAAACTGGCGTACTCGCACATGCCCCGAGTGATGCTCGGGTCGAGTAAACGTACCACCGGCAGGGTCGTTGGCAGGCGGTCAAGGTCAAGTTGGTCGACCCCGGCCGACAAGGCGAACAGTACCTGCAGGTTTGGCAACAATGTTTCGAGATCGTCCGGCGCCTGCCAGGCTGCCAGGTAGCGAATATCCTTCGGATCGCCGATGTCCGGCCAGGCACGCCATTCGATATCCGGAGCGTGCTCAGCGAATAGGCGCTGCCATTGTTCGCCGCGCACCGGGTCAGCTTTATAGAGCAGGGCCATGGGTAACTTCTCGCTTTAGATTGGGAGTATCCAGCATGCCCGAGTGGCAGAGCAGGATATGTCGAAAGAATCTGCGTAAACGCATAACGTTGCGTTGTATGGGGTGCGCGTCGGCAGATTCCATGGGAGCTGGCTACAGCTGAAGGATTCTGCTGTTTACCGGGGTGAAAACAGTCGATCCGAATTTCTCAGAGGCCAAGTTCGGCTTAGACAATTGCGTCGAAAGCTTAACCTTTGGAACACATCGCAGCCGTTTCCCGGTTGCCAGGTTCACTATGGGAGATGCCATGAACAGTAAAGTCGAAGAAACCCCGAGTTTGCTCCGTCAGCGCGATCAATTCGTGCCACGGGGTTTGGTCACGGCACACCCCCTGGTCATCGACCGGGCCCAGGGTTCTGAAGTGTGGGACGTGGACGGGACGCGCTACCTGGACTTCGTCGGCGGCATTGGCGTTTTGAACATCGGTCACAATCACCCGAAGGTGGTCGCGGCAGTGCAGACCCAATTGCAAAAGATCAGCCATGCTTGCTTCCAGGTGGTGGCCTACAAACCCTATATCGACCTGGTACAGCGCTTGTGCGAGTTGGTGGGGGGCCAAGAAGCCTACAAGGCGGCGCTGTTTACGTCTGGTGCAGAGGCTGTGGAGAACGCGGTGAAGATCGCCCGCGCACATACCAATCGCCCAGCCGTTATCTCCTTTCGTGGCGGTTTCCATGGGCGTACTTTACTGGGTACGACCCTGACTGGCATGAGCCAACCCTACAAGCAAAATTTCGGGCCCTTCGCTCCAGAAGTCTTCCATACCCCATACCCTAACGCCTATCGCGGTTTCAGCAGCGAGATGGCTTTGCAAGCTCTTAACGAATTGCTGGCGACCCAAGTCGCTCCGGATCGAGTAGCTGCGATCATCATCGAGCCAGTGCAGGGCGATGGAGGCTTCCTTAGCGCGCCGCCGGAGTTTCTCCAGGCGCTGCGGGCTCTGACCGAACAACATGGCATCGTGCTCATTCTGGATGAAATTCAGACCGGTTTCGGCCGTACCGGCAAATGGTTCGGTTTTCAGCACGCCGGGATTCAGCCGGATCTGGTCACTGTCGCCAAGAGCCTCGCCGGTGGTTTGCCCATATCGGGCGTGGTGGGTCGTGCGCACATCATGGACGCGCCATTACCCGGTGGTCTCGGCGGTACCTACGGCGGTAACGCCCTGGCTTGCGCGGCGGCGTTGGCGGTGATCGAAACTTACGAACAGGATCAGTTGCTCGAGCGTGGTGAGGTATTGGGCGAGCGGCTGCGTCAGGGCCTGCTGCGCTTGCAGGCACGTTACCCTCGTATTGGTGACGTGCGCGGCACCGGCTTCATGCTGGCAATCGAATTGATCAAAGACGATGAGGCCCGCAGCCCCGATGCAGAGCTCACCCAACAACTGATCGATCAGGCCAGGGTTGGTGGGCTGTTGGTGATCAAATGCGGGGTTTACCGAAATGTGCTGCGCTTCCTTGCTCCTCTGGTAACCGAAGAAAGTCAGATCGACGAAGCGCTGACAATTCTTGAAGCGGCATTGTTGCGAGTGTTGGATTAATCTCAGGTCTCGGTTGGCGCAATGTAGCAATGCGCCGACCGAGGGCATTTAGCGCACATGGATTGATGAATGCATCATGGGAGGCTACACACCATGTACCTGACTGATTATCGTGCACTGTTGATCGATTGCGACGAAGTCCTGGTCGATCGGGATTCCGGTATCTGGACGGCCCTGCAACCTTTGCTCGAAAACCATCCGGGCATGCCAGGCAGGGAAGAGGTATTGGCTGAGTTTGACGAGGCGGTGCGCACGCTCTATCCACGTTTTTCCGAGCTGGGCTTCAGTGGCTTATTGTGCTTTGCCCATCGTCAGCTGGCAGAGCGTTTTGGGCTCAAGGCCAGTTGGGAAGAGGGCATGAGTTTCGCCCGTTCGGCGTGCAACTGGTCGTTGTTCGAGGACGCGCCCGGTGCCATGTTGTATCTGCGCAAATTCTATCGGCTGCTGGTGTACTGCGATCGAGATGCCGAGGATCGCGAACAGCTCTGCGAGCGTTTGGGGATTGTGCCCGAAGACCTGCATTCCCGAGCCAGTAATCCATTGGAGGACAGCGAGTGGTTGCTGGCCAACAACCTGGAGCCCAAAAATATTCTGCAGATTTCCAGACCTCCTGCGCAGCCGCCAAAATTGGCTGGTTTGTGCCTGATCCGCCGTGGTCATGAGAATTATACCCAGGAATATTCCGCAGATTTTCACATCACAAGCATGGCCGACCTGGTCGCTCAGCATCAGCTATCTTTGCGACGTTGAGTTTGCTAAAACCACTGTCTATCTGAACGGCAATCAAGAGGTACACGATGGAAGGTTTAATTAAACTAGACCGAATTGATATCAGTATCCTGGTTGAGCTTCAAAAAGACGGTCGAATGACCAACGTCAGTCTGGCCGATGCGGTGGGTCTGTCATCCAGTCCATGCTTGCAGCGGGTAAAGCGACTTGAATCGGCCGGCTATATTTCCGGGTATAGAGCTCATCTAAACCTTGCCAAGATCACCGACTCGGTCACGGTATTTACTGAAATCACGCTCAGCGACCATAAACGGGAGGACTTCGCCAAGTTCGAGTCCAATATTCGTTTGGTCGATGAGGTACTGGAGTGCCATTTAGTCAGCGGCGGTTACGATTACCTGGTGCGCTTCATGACCTGCAGTATTCAGCATTATCAGGAAGTGATCGAAGGGCTGCTGGACAAGAATATCGGTATATCCAAGTACTTCAGTTACATCGTCATTAAATCCCCAGTACTTAAAGATGGGGTCCCGCTACGTAGGCTATTGCGTCACTGATGCCACCCAGAGCAATGGGATCAGACGAAGTAAGAAACAGAACGAAGTCCAAATCCATATTGCTCAGCCGTTTCCGGATATGACTTGTCGTTAAAAGAGCACAACACCATCACGGGCTGGCTTGAGATGTCGGCTGTAGCGCTTGCGAGCCGAGCACGATTAATCAGTGCCAAACATTTAACAAAAACAACTATTCACCGAGGTAAGAAAGATGAGTGCGGCTTCCCTGTATCCCGTTCGTCCCGAGGTTCTGGCTAACACGCTGACCGACGAGGCGACCTACAAGGCCATGTACCAGCAGTCGGTCGTCAACCCGGACGGCTTCTGGCGCGAGCAAGCCAAGCGCCTCGACTGGATCAAGCCTTTCACCACGGTGAAGCAGACTTCCTTCGACGATCACCATGTCGACATCAAGTGGTTTGCCGACGGCACCCTGAACGTGTCCTACAACTGCCTCGACCGCCATCTGGCCGAGCGCGGCGATCAGGTCGCGATCATCTGGGAAGGCGATGACCCTGCCGAAAGCCGCCACATCACTTACCGCGAACTGCACGAGCAAGTCTGCAAGTTCGCCAACGCCCTGCGTGGCCAGGATGTGCACCGCGGCGACGTGGTGACTATCTATATGCCGATGATCCCCGAAGCCGTGGTCGCCATGCTGGCCTGTACCCGGATCGGCGCGATTCACTCGGTGGTGTTCGGCGGTTTCTCGCCGGAAGCCCTGGCCGGTCGCATCATCGACTGCAAATCCAAAGTGGTGATCACCGCCGACGAAGGCATTCGTGCCGGCAAGAGGATCCCGCTCAAGGCCAACGTCGACGACGCGCTGACCAACCCGGAAACCAGCAGCATCCAGAAAGTCATCGTGTGCCAGCGCACCGGTGGCGATATCAAGTGGAACCCGCATCGCGACATCTGGTACGAAGACCTGATGAAAGTGGCCGGCACCGTGTGCGCGCCGAAAGAGATGGGTGCCGAAGAGGCGCTGTTCATCCTTTACACCTCCGGCTCCACCGGCAAACCGAAGGGTGTGCAGCACACCACCGGCGGTTACCTGTTGTACGCGGCCATGACCCACGAGCGCGTGTTCGACTACCGCCCGGGTGAAATCTACTGGTGCACCGCCGACGTCGGCTGGGTCACCGGCCACAGTTATATCGTCTACGGCCCGCTGGCCAACGGTGCGACCACGCTGCTGTTCGAAGGCGTGCCGAACTACCCGGACATCACCCGGGTGTCGAAGATCGTCGACAAGCACAAGGTCAACATCCTCTACACCGCACCGACGGCGATCCGCGCCATGATGGCCTCGGGCACCGCCGCCGTTGAAGGTGCTGACGGCAGCAGCCTGCGCCTGTTGGGTTCGGTGGGTGAGCCGATCAACCCGGAAGCCTGGGACTGGTACTACAAGAATGTCGGCAATTCCCGCTGCCCGATCGTCGACACCTGGTGGCAGACCGAGACCGGCGGCAACATGATGAGCCCGCTGCCGGGTGCTCACGCGCTCAAGCCAGGCTCTGCGGCGCGTCCGTTCTTCGGCGTGGTGCCGGCACTGGTGGACAACCTGGGCAACATCGTCGAAGGCGAGGCCGAGGGCAACCTGGTGATTCTCGATTCGTGGCCAGGCCAGGCGCGTACGCTGTTTGGCGATCATGACCGCTTCGTCGACACTTACTTCAAGACCTTCCGTGGCATGTACTTCACCGGTGACGGTGCCCGTCGCGATGCCGATGGTTACTACTGGATCACCGGTCGCGTGGACGACGTGCTCAACGTGTCCGGCCACCGCATGGGCACCGCCGAGATCGAAAGCGCAATGGTCGCTCACCCGAAAGTCGCCGAAGCCGCGGTGGTCGGTGTGCCGCACGACATCAAGGGGCAGGGCATTTATGTCTACGTCACTATCAACAGCGGTGAAGAGCCGAACGAGCAACTGCGCCTGGAACTGAAAAACTGGGTGCGCAAAGAGATCGGTCCGATCGCTTCGCCGGATGTCATTCAGTGGGCACCGGGGCTGCCGAAGACTCGCTCGGGCAAGATCATGCGGCGGATTCTGCGCAAGATTGCGACGGCCGAATACGATGGGTTGGGGGATATTTCCACCCTGGCCGATCCAGGTGTGGTGCAGTATCTGATCGACACCCACAAAACCATGAACGCTTCATAAACTACAAAAAAACCATGTCGAGGATGAAGCTTCGCCCGGTCATTTACCGGGAGGAGCTTCTTTGTCCTGTGGATTCAACCGATCGATGCAACACACTAGATTCTGTGTAGACAGGAGGAGTGTTGCAGACGAAGCAGCGACCTCGGATCTATTGCACCGAAAACCAGAAAAAACTGATATGGGATCGCTGGCAGAAAGGCGATACAGGGAGTGGGCTTCTATCCCTTTAAAACCAGAGACATGTCCGGGTATTTAGCGCACATGAAATCGACGAATGCGCGAACCTTCGGAGCAGCAAGGCGCCTGGAGGTGTGCAAGACCCAGAGCTCGGGTTCTACACCCGATACCGTGCCCCACTGGACCAACTCGCCACGGGCAAGCTGGTTCCATGCGATGGACTGTGGGATGAGGGCGGCACCACCTCCGGCGATAGCCGCGTCGCGAACCATCAGTAACGAAGAGAACCGCAGCTTTGGGATCGGCTCCAGGACCAAATGCCCTCCATCGAGACTCCAGTGGGTGGGCTGGAAACTCGAAGTTACTATGCTGGGCACTGGTCTGATTGCGCCGGGCATTGGCTTAAGCACTTCTGGCGCAGCCACTACCACCAGCCGGTCCTTGGCGAAGCAGCGGCCGACCAAACTGCTGTCGGGACTCGGGTTGATCCGAATGGCGACGTCGAATTGTTCCTCCACGAGGTCGACCAGGCGATCCTCCGCCACGACTTCAATCACAACCTCTGGGTAGGCCGCACAGAATTCGGCGCCAATGCGGCCCATCGCAAGCTGGGAGAACAGGACAGGGGAGGCGACACGCAAGCGTCCGCGGGGTGTCGATACGCCCTCACGGGCCGCCGTCATGGCTTCGGCCACCTCGCCCAATGGACCTTCTGTTCGAGCCATCAGCATTTCGCCAGCTTCGGTGAGCTTCAGGCCGCGAGCGCTGCGCTCGATCAGCCTCACGCCCAGTTGTTCCTCAAGGTCGGAGATTCGGCGCGATAAGGTTGCTTTGGATATGCCGCTCGCACGGCTCGCCTTCCCGAGCCCCTCATTCGTTGCGACGAGCGTGAAATCGATCAGAGCGTTAAGGTTCATGGTGTTCCATTTTTGAAACGAAGTGTCTGCATTTTGGTGTCTCTGCTTTATCTGTGCAACAGCATATCTTCTCGTCATCGGAACTCGATACGAGGAACTGCAATGAGCACCATGCAACGCGCGGTACTGATCCGGGCATACGGCGGCGCTGACGCCGCGCAAGTGGCCGAGATCGAAAAACCAGAACCTGGACAAAACCAGGTTCTGGTTCGAGTTCGTGCCGCCGGCGTGAACGGCATCGATTGGAAGGTCCGCGAAGGCCATGTGCGAAATGCCTTCCCGCTTCCATTGCCAATAGTACTGGGCGCCGAAATGGCGGGTGTTGTCGAGGCTGTCGGGCCCGGTGCCTCTCGCTTTCGTGTTGGCGATCGCGTCATGGGCGCGGTGGGAGGGCTGGGCGCGTACGCCGAATTCGTGAGCGTCAGTGAAGCGAGCCTCTCCCTTACGCCTGAAAACCTTGATGACGTCCATGCTGCCGCTGTACCCGTCGCAGCCGTGGCGGCCTGGAAGAGCCTCCATCATGCGGGTCCGATTCATCCAGGCCAGCGAATCCTTATTCACGGCGCTGCAGGAGGACTGGGCGCCTATGCCGTGCAGTACGCCAAGCGGGCCGCCGCCGAGGTCTTCGCCACTGCGGGCACGGCTGACCTGGATTATGTGCGCAGCCTCGGCGCGGATCATGTCATCGACTATCAATCCCAACGTTTCGAGGATGTCGTCCAGGACATTGACCTGGTGCTCGACTACGTCGGGGGTGAGGTACTGGATCGCTCGTGGCAGGTGTTGGCGGAAAACGGCGTCATTGTCGGCACGTCATCACCCGACATTCTGGCGCGCACGCCGGCGAATCGCCGAGGCCTCTGGTTCATGAACAAGCCCGACCCCGAGTTGCTGGAGACGCTGGCCCAGGAAATCGCCAGCGGCACGCTGCAGTCCAGGATCGGCAAGGTCGTTGGTTTCGCCGACATCCCTGATGCCATCGAACGCAATCGCAGCGTTTCACGGACTGGCAAGGTCGTTGCGGACTTCTCTCGCTAATCCACCCTAAGTATCCACTGTAGGAAATTCAAAAATGAGCATTCTCGTTATTGGTGCCACGGGCACCATTGGTTCACTCATCACTCAGGGCCTTGCCAGCGCGGGCGCCGAGGTCAAAGCTCTAGTGCGCCAATCGGGTAAGTGCGACTTCCCGGCTGGCGTCACTGAAGTTGTTGCAGACCTCACCGATGTACCGTCGCTGCGCGTCGCGCTGTCGTCGGTGCGGACGCTGTTCCTGCTCAACGCCGTTACGCCCGATGAGGTGACGCAAGCCCTCATCACGCTGAACCTTGCTCGCGAGGCTGGCATCGAGCGCCTCGTTTACCTGTCTGTGATTCATGCCGACAAGTTCACCAATGTGCCGCACTTCACCGGCAAGCATACGGTTGAACGGATGATCGAAAGCTTCAACATCCCCGCAACTATCCTGCGTCCGGCTTACTTCATGCAAAACGACCGTATGGTCCAACAGTCGATTCAGAATTACTCGGTGTACCCGATGCCAATCGGCTCGGCGGGCGTCTCGATGATAGATGCGCGCGACATCGCCGATGTTGCCGTTGCAGAGTTGCTGCGACGCGACAAAGCGTCTTCTGCTCTGGATCGTGTAACCCTGGAGTTGGTTGGACCGCAAGCGCTTACCGGTGCTTCCGTGGCGAAGATCTGGAGTTCCGCCCTGGGTCGCGACATTGCCTACGGCGGTGACGATGTGGCGGCCTTCGAAGGACAGCTGGCTTCATACGGTTCCACCTGGTTGGCTTATGACATGCGCCTGATGATGACGGGTATCCAGACGTTCGGCATGCAAGCAACTGAAGGAACCGTAGAACAGCTTCAGACCATCATCGGGCACCCGCTGCGCACCTATGAAGACTTCGTCCGCGAGGCCATTGCAGAGGTTTAAACAGCCAGGGCGGTGAGGGCGGGTTTATTTCTTGGCTGGTGCGCCGCCCCCATGAAAATCTGTCCTCGTTCGCCATACCACTACTCCCTCAATGGACGAACGGCGCCAGACATTGCCGGCAGGAACATAGGGTCGACCTGCGCTTTACATGTCTTGCTGGGTCGTAATCCTTCATCAGCCAGACTTCAAGGCACGCTATGACGCTCTTCGGGAGCGAGGCAAGAGCGCGAAAGTCGCGCTCTTGCCTGCATGCGAGTCTTACTGATTAGGCTGAATGCCATGTTGCGGGACGGCACCGAATGGCGGTGACGAGTGGTATGGTGAAGGCAGTTGCTCCCACAGGGTTCGCGGCTATCCGCAGAATCCGCGAGCAACCAACACAACTGTAGGAGCGAGCCTGCTCGCGATGGCGGCCTGATAGGCAATAAAAGAATTGAATTGCTCCCACAGTTTTTCCTGTGCAGGGCTCAGCGAAAAAACTCCCCCGGTGTTTCGCCGAACTGCTGGCGGAACGCAGCGATAAACGCCGACGTCGAGTCGTAGCCACAGGCCAGCGCGACGTCGGTCACTCGCTCGCCCTGTTCCAGTGGCGTCAGGGCGCCGAGCAGGCGCAAGCGCTGGCGCCAGGCGCGAAACGTCAGGCCAGTGTCGCGCAGGAACAGGCGACTGAGGGTTTTCTCTGTGACGCCGAATTTGTCGCTCCAGTGGCTGAGGGTGGTCTGTTGCTCCGGGTGCGACTCCAGGCTTTGGGCGATTTGCCGCAATCGGCTGTCCTGGGGCAGGGGCAGCATCAAATTGATCTGCGGCGCCTCAGCCAATTGATCCAGAATCACCTGGGCCAACCGGCCGTGCGGACCGTTCTGATCGTATTCCACCGGAATCTGACTAAAGGCGCGGATCAACTCACGCAACAAATCACTGACCCCCAGCACATGACAGCCCGGCGGCGCCCACGTCGAGACGCTGCAATCGATGTACAGGCTGCGCATTTCCGTGCGCGGCGAGCTGAACACCCGGTGCGGCATGCCCGCCGGAATCCACACCGCACGCTCCGGCGGGGCGACGAAGCGCCCGACGCCGGTCTGTATTTCGAGCACGCCCTGAATCGCATAGGAAAGCTGCACCCACGGATGGCTGTGGCGCCGGGTCAGGGCGCGATTGGGCAGCGATTCGGTGCGACCGTAGAGCGGTCGTGGCAGGCTGGACAGTCCGGGAATACTGCGTCGAACACTCTTGTCATGTTCTTTAGGCGGCATCAGCTGGCTCATCGGCGTTAGTCGGTAATTATCAGGCACGTTAGAGTCGCTTTCACGTACTGGCAACCCCCGGATGATCAACCCCATGACTCGCCCCCGTCTGTTACCCGACAACTTCACCCTGACCCTGATCGGCGTGGTGACGCTCGCCAGCCTGCTGCCCGCCAGCGGTCAGGTCGCGGTCGGTTTTGGCTGGCTGACCAACATCGCCATCGCGCTGCTGTTTTTCCTGCATGGCGCCAAACTGTCCCGCGAGTCGATCATTGCCGGTGCCGGACACTGGCGCCTGCATTTGCTGGTGTTCAGCCTGACCTTCGTGCTGTTCCCGCTGCTCGGCCTGGCGCTCAAGCCGCTGCTGTCGCCGCTGATCGGCAATGACCTGTACATGGGCATGCTCTACCTGTGCGCGTTGCCTGCCACGGTGCAGTCGGCGATTGCCTTTACTTCGCTGGCACGGGGCAACATCCCGGCGGCAATTTGCAGCGCGGCGGCGTCCAGCCTGTTCGGGATTTTCCTCACGCCGTTGCTGGTGACCCTGCTGCTCAATGTGCACGGCGAAGGCGCCTCGACCCTCGACGCCATCCTCAAGATCAGCGTGCAGTTACTGCTGCCGTTCATTGCCGGGCAAATCGCGCGGCGCTGGATCGGCAATTGGGTAGCGCGCAACAAGAGCTGGTTGAAGTTCGTCGATCAGGGTTCGATTTTGCTGGTGGTCTACGGCGCGTTCAGCGAGGCGGTGATCGAGGGGCTCTGGCAGCAGATTCCGTTGCTGGATCTGGTCGGGCTGGTGGTGGTCTGTTGCATCGTTTTGGCGCTGGTGTTGCTGGCGTCGACGGTGCTCGGCAAAGCCTTCGGCTTCAACCAGGAAGACCGCATCACCATTCTCTTCTGTGGCTCGAAGAAAAGCCTGGCGACCGGCGTGCCGATGGCGCAGGTGTTGTTTGCCGGTAGCACCATTGGCTTGCTGATCTTGCCGCTGATGCTGTTCCACCAGATTCAATTGATGGTCTGTGCAGTGCTGGCGCAGCGTTATGCCAATCGGCCGGAATCGATTCCGGAACTGATGGCCCAGGTTGATCCCTGATTTGCCAGCCGTGGCGGCTCGCGTGAGCCGCCACGGTTTTACCGGTCAGCGCTTGTCAGCGACCAATGGCGGGGTACGCGGCGGGATCATGCGTTTTTTCCCGGTCGACTCGAATGCCGACGCCAGGTGCAGCAGCGACGAGTCGTCATAGGCGCGCCCGGCAAACGTCAGGCCGACCGGCATGCCGATGTCCGGCATCACGCCCATCGGCACGGTCACCGTCGGCACGCCAAGGTGACGGATGGCGAGGTTGCCGTTGGCGACCCATACGCCGTTGCTCCAGGCGATATCTGCCGATTGCGGATCGACATCGGCATTCGCCGGGCCCACGTCGGCAACCGTCGGGAACAGCACTGCGTCGAGACCCAGGCGATCCATCCAGTCTTCCAGATCGATCTTGCGGGTTTTCTCCAGCCCGCGCAGGCCGTCCGGCATCGTGCTGATCTGGTCCCACGGCGTGATGCCACGCTCGGCCATGCGCACGTATTCGTCCATGCCGGCAACCAGGTCGCCTTCGCGGTTGGGCAGGGTGCCCGGGTCGTGAGGGAAGATCTGCGGGCCGTCGACATCGACGAGGCGATTCAGTTTGGGATCGCCGTTCGCTTGCAGGAAATCATCGAACGCCCAGGCGGTCAGGTCCCACAGTTCGTGGTGCAGGAATTCCTTGGAAACGATGCCGCGATTGAACACGGTCGGCGCGCCAGGACGATCACCTTCGCAATTGGAGACCAGCGGGAAATCCACTTCGAGCACTTCGGCGCCCGCGGCTTCGAGGGCCTTGCGTGCCTGTTCCCAGAGCCCGATCACCGAAGGACGGGTGTTGATGCGTTGGCCGGTCGGCCCACCGATGCCCGGCGCTTCGGATGTGCCGGCTTCAGGGTCGGCGTTGATGTACATGCGTGGAATGCCGAACTTCTTGCCTTTGAGCGCCTCGCTGTTGGCGGCCAGCGCCGCGTAGGATTTGGGGCGCACCAGGGACGAGCTCGGGATCGGCACCCAGGGTTGCAGGCGCCACAGGTCGCCACGGGTGTCCGGGTCATCGGCCACGACCACGTCGAGCACTTCGAGCAGGTCGGCCATGGTCCGGGCAAACGGCACGACCACGTCCATGGTCGGGGTCAACGGCCAGTTGCCGCGTACCGAGATCACCCCGCGCGAAGGCGTGTAGGCGCACAAGCCATTGTTCGAGGCCGGGCCGCGACCGCTCGACCAGGTTTCTTCCGCCAGGCCGAAGGCCGCGAAACTCGCGGCAGTGGCCGTACCCGCGCCGTTCGACGAACCAGAGGCGAAAGGAGCGGTGAGGTAATCAGCGTTGTACGGGCTTTCGGCGCGGCCGTAGACGCCGCGCTGCATCCCGCCGTTGGCCATCGGCGGCATGTTGGTCTTGCCCAGGCAGATCGCCCCGGCGGCGCGCAGGCGCTCGATGGTGAACGCATCGCGATAGGCGACCAGGTCCTTGAAGGCCGGGCTGCCGGAAGCGGCGGTGAGGCCCTTGACCAGATAGCTGTCCTTGGCGGTGTAAGGGATACCGTCCAGCGCTCCCAGCGTCTGGCCCTTGGCGCGACGGGCGTCGGACGCCTGCGCTTCGGCGAGCGCCTCGGGGTTGCGCACCACGACCGCATTCAGCGCCGTTGGCGTTTCGGGGCCGTCATAGGCGTCGATCCGCGCGAGATAAGCCTGGACCAGTTCAACCGAGGTGGTCTGGCCGGATTCGAGCGCGGCGCGCAGCTCGGCAATGGAAACTTCGGTAACTTCGATCATGCTGCCACCGCCGCTTGCAGGTGGAGGGTCCCAAACACTTCACTTTTCTCGAAATGGACTTTCATATCGTTATTCTCGTTGCACTGTGTGGCACGACAGGGTTGGGTGTTAAAAATACTGAGCACTATTTAGCATTAAACCGGGATTTTAGGAATCCGTTGTCCAATTTATCTTACAGGCGACAGAAAAAAGGCCACCACAACCCGACGTTGTGGTGGCCCGAGGGTGACTCATTATAGTGGCCCGCGCGCGCAGGCCAATGGATCAGTGAGCGCCGGCGGCCTTGTTCAGGTCGCTTTCGGCCCATTCGGTGTACACACAGGCATCGGCGGTGGCCCAGCGCACTCGCACCGGGTCACCGGCCTTGAGCGGCATGCCGGCGGCGGACAGCGCCTTGACCGTCATCGAGGTGCCGCCAGCGGTGACCACGCTGCAGGTCTGGCTTTCGCCGAGAAACAGCACTTCCACGACCTTGGCCGAGACTTCGTTCCAGCCGGCGGCCAGCGGTTCGGCAAGGGCTTGTTCATTGCTCAGGGCCAGGGCTTTTTCCGGACGCACCATCAGCAGCACGTCCTGATCGGTGTGCAGGCCGGCCGTGAGTCGGATCGACAGCGCCTGGCCTTCGAAGGTCGCCACCGCATTACCCTGGGCCTTGAGCTTGAGGAAGTTCGAGTTGCCGAGGAACGAGGCGACAAAGGCGTTCGGCGGATTCTGGTACAGGTCATAGCCGCTGCCCAGGCCGACGATTTTGCCGTGGCTGAAAATCGCGATGCGCTGGGACAAACGCATGGCTTCTTCCTGATCGTGGGTCACGTAGACGATGGTGATGCCCAGGCGCCGATGCAGTTGGCGCAGTTCATCCTGCAAGTCTTCACGCAGTTTCTTGTCCAGTGCACCGAGGGGTTCGTCCATCAACAGGATGCGTGGCTCATAAACCAGCGCCCGTGCAATGGCGACTCGTTGCTGCTGGCCACCGGAGAGTTGCGAAGGGCGGCGATGGGCAAATTGCTCAAGCTGCACCAGCTTGAGCATCGCATCGACCCGGCGTTCGCGTTCGGCGGCGGCCAGTTTGCGAATGGCCAACGGGAAGGCGATGTTGTCGCGTACCGACAGGTGCGGGAACAGTGAGTAGCGCTGGAACACCATGCCGATGTCGCGTTTGTGCGGCGGCACGTTGACCAGCGACTGGCCGTTGACCAGGATCTCGCCGCTGCTCGGGGTTTCGAAGCCGGCGAGCATCGACAGCGTAGTGCTTTTGCCCGAGCCGCTGGAGCCAAGGAAGGTGAGGAATTCACCGTCCTTGATGTCCAGCGAGATGTTGTCCACGGCGGCGAAGTCGCCGTAGTGCTTGTTCAGGTTACGCAGGCTGACCAGGGGCTTGTCATTTTGCTGCGCGGAATCTTTGATCACTGCACTCATGTCGTACTCCTGGGCGCTCAGGCGCTGATTTCGTTGCGCCGGCGCAGAGCGGCGGCGATCACCATGACCAATACCGAGAGGCCGATCAGCAGCGTCGAAGCGACGGCGATCACGGGCGTCAGGTCCTGGCGCAGGGTGGTCCACATTTTCACGGGAAGGGTTTGCAGGGTCGGGCTGGCCATCATCACGCTCAGCACCACTTCATCCCACGAGACGAGGAAGGCGAAGAGGGCGCCGGCCACCATGCCCGGACGGATCGCCGGGAAGGTCACCTTGAACACCGCTTGCAGGCGCGAGGCGCCGCAGATCACCGCTGCATCCTCGATCGACTGGTCGAACAGCTTCAGCGAGTTGATGATCGAGATGATGGTGAACGGCAACGCGACGATGACGTGGCTGACCACAAACGCGAACATGGTCCCGGTGTAGCCGAGTTTCAGGAACAGCGCGTACACCGCCACGGCGATAATCACCAGCGGCACGATCATCGGCAGGGTGAACAGGCCATAGAGCATTTCCCGGCCGGGGAAGCGGCCACGCACCAGGGCGAAAGCGGTCGGCAGGCCCAGCGCGACGGCGAAGAACGTGGTCAGCACCGCGACTTTCAGGCTGGCCATGGCGGCGTTCATCCAGTCGGCGTTGGAGAAGAACTGGCCGTACCATTTCAGCGTCCAGCCCGGCGGCGGGAACACCAGCCATTGCGACGATCCGAACGACAGCAGCACGATGAACACGATCGGCAACAGCAGGAACAGACCGATCAGCCCGGTGGTGGCATACAGGCCGAAGCGCATGCGCCGGCTCATGGCATTGGGGGTCAGGAGCATGACGGCTTACCTCGCGTTGCTGGCGCCAACCGGGGATTCCGGCTGAAGCTTCAGGTAGAAGTAGAACAGCACCAGCGTGATCACGATCAGCAACGCGGCGCCGGCGCTGGCCAGGCCCCAGTTGAGGAACGACTGCACCTGCTGAATGATGAACTCGGGCAGCATCATGTTCTGTGCACCGCCCAGCAGCGCCGGGGTCACGTAGTAACCGAGGGACATCACGAACACCATCAAACCACCGGAGAACAGCCCCGGCCGGCACAGCGGCAGGAACACCCGGAAGAAGTTGGTCCAGGGGCTGGCGCCGCAGATCGAACCGGCCTGCAGGATCATCGGGTCGATGGCCTGCATGGTCGCCTGCAACGGCAGCACGATGAACGGGATCATGATGTAACTCATGCCGATCACCACGCCGGTGAGGTTGTGCACCATCTCCAGCGGTTGATCGATGATGCCCATGGCCATCAACGCCTTGTTGATCACCCCGGAGGCTTGCAGCAACACCAGCCAGGAGTAGGTGCGGGCGAGCAGGCTGGTCCACATCGACAGCAGCACGATGTTGAGGATCCAGCGGCCCCAGCCGCGCGGCACCAGGGTGATTGCCCAGGCCAGCGGGAAGCCCAGCAACAGGCTGAACAGCGTCACCAGTCCCGCCACCGAGAAGGTGTTCAACAACACCCGTGCGTAGGCGGAGTTGGCGAACAGTTGCTCGTAGTTGCCCAGACCCGGCACCGGTTCCAGCACGCCGCGCAGCAGCAGGCCAATCAGCGGCGCGAGAAAGAACAGGCCGAGAAACAGCAGGGCGGGGATCAGGTTGCTCGATCCGCGCCAGCGCTGGGCCAGGCTTGGCGATTGCGTCATTGCAGCCGCCTTGCCGGCAGCGCCAGGGGCGCTCCCGACTGACGTGGAGGGACGGGATGCGGTTGCCGTCATTTTCATTTGACCAGCCATTCGTTCCACCGTGTCGCGATGGCCGGACCGTTCTTGGCCCAGTACGCGAAATCAAGAGTGATCTGATCCTTTACGTAGGCGGTCGGCAGATTCGGGGCCAGCACCGAGTCCAGGCGCTGCACGCTGTCGACGTTGACCGGGGCGTAGGCGGTCAGGTTGGAGAAGTCGGCCTGGCCCTTGGCACTGCTGGCGTTGGCCAGGAACTTCATCGCCGCGTCCTTGTTTTTCGAACCCTTGGGAATGACCAGGATGTCGGCCATGACCAGGTTCTGTTTCCAGCTTACGCCGACTGGGGCGCCGTCTTCTTGCAGGGCATGAATCCGGCCGTTCCAGAACTGGCCCATGCTTGCCTCACCGGAGGCCAGCAGCTGCTGCGACTGCGCGCCGCCGCCCCACCAGACGATGTCTTTCTTGATGGTGTCGAGTTTTTTGAAGGCGCGGTCCAGGTCCAGCGGGTAGAGCTTGTCCGCCGCTACACCGTCGGCCAGCAGCGCCAGTTCCAGCACGCCAGGGCTTGGCCATTTGTACAGGGCGCGTTTGCCGGGGTAGGTCTTGGTGTCGAACAGCGCGGACCAGTCTTGAGGCTTGTTGGCGCCGAGCTTGCCTTCGTTGTAGCCGAGGACGAAGGAGAAGAAGAACGAGCCGACGCCGTAATCGCTGACGAAGCGCGGGTCGATCTTGTCGCGTTCAATCACTTTGAAATCGAGGGGCTCGAGCAAGCCTTCAGCGGCGGCGCGCAGGGCGAAGTCGGCTTCGACGTCGACCACGTCCCACTGCACGTTGCCGCTCTCGACCATGGCCTTGAGCTTGCCGTAGTCGGTCGGGCCATCCTGCACCACGGTGATGCCGCTGGCCTTGCTGAACGGGTCGGCCCAGGCCTGCTTCTGTGCATCCTGGGTGCTGCCGCCCCAGCTCACGAAGTTGACGCTTTCAGCCGCCAGCAATGCCTGGCTGGTCACGCTCAGCAGTCCCGCAAAAAGAACTGCGGTCGCACGTTTGTTCAACACCATTTTCACGCCCTCATTGTTGTGTTTATGAGCGGGGCTTTGGAGTGCCCGCCTATCGGGAGCAGTAAGTCCGTCGAGTCAGTGCTGACTGTTCGGTCTATGGAATATCATATTATGGTATTCCAAGCTTTGTGCAAGCACTTTGCCGTACCGGCTATCAGCCGAAAGTGGATTTTCAGTGGTTCCGAAGGTTGCCCGGTTACGCAATCCCCTGTGGGAGCGAGCTTGCTCGCGATGAGGGCGTGTCAGTCGATACCAGTGTTGACTGTCATACCGCTATCGCGAGCAAGCTCGCTCCCACAGGGAAATGTGCTACGCCAAGAGTCACCCGGTGAATGGAATACTCTCCACCACCTCCAGGTCATACCCGGTCAAGCCTGCATATTTCAGAGGCGGACCCAGATGACGCAGCTTGCCGACACCCAGGTTTTGCAGGATCTGCGCTCCAGTGCCCACCTCCGAATAAATCCGCGACTGCGAGCGGTTGAACTGCCGGGGCGGCTGGGTCAGTTGCGGCACGCGTTCGAGCAGCGCCTGCGAGGATTCGTGATTGGCCAGCACCACCACCACGCCGTGGCCTTCGGCGGCGACGCGCTGCAAGGCGGCCCACAACGTCCAGTTGGTCGGCCCGCTGTATTCGGCGCCGACCAGATCGCGCAACGGATCGATCACATGCACGCGCACCAGCGTCGGCTCATCGCGACGCAGATCGCCCATGACCATGGCCATGTGGACACCGCCTTCGATGTGATCCTCAAAGGTGATCAGACGAAAGGTGCCGTGCACGGTCGGCAGGTCACGTTCACCGATGCGCACGATGGTGTGTTCGGTGCTCAGGCGATAGTGGATCAGGTCGGCGATGGTGCCGATCTTGATCCCGTGCTTGCGCGCGAACACTTCCAGGTCGGGGCGGCGGGCCATGGTGCCGTCGTCGTTCATCACTTCGACGATCACCGAGGCGGGCGTATGGCCGGCCAGGCGGGCCAGGTCGCAGCCGGCTTCGGTATGGCCGGCACGAGTCAGCACGCCGCCTTCCCGGGCGCGCAACGGGAAGATATGGCCGGGTTGCACGATGTCGGCAGGGCCGGCATGGGCGGCGACAGCAGCGGCCACGGTGCAGGCCCGATCCGCAGCGGAGATACCGGTGGTCACGCCGACGGCGGCCTCGATGGACACGGTGAAGGCGGTGCTGAACACGCTGCCGTTGCTCGGCACCATCTGCTCCAGGCCCAGGCGTTTGCAGTGCTCGTCGGTCAGGGTCAGGCAGATCAGGCCGCGGGCTTCCCGGGCCATGAAGCTGATCGCCTCGGGTGTGCAGCAATCGGCGGCCAGCAACAGGTCGCCTTCGTTTTCCCGGTCTTCATCGTCCACCAGCAGAACCATTTTGCCGAGGCGGTAATCTTCGATGATTTCTTCGATGCTGTTGAAGGCCATGCTGGAGTCTCAGTGTTTGTTGGATTGGTAATGTGGTATACCATAATACAAAATAAACCGAGAGGTCACTATGAAGGCGTACTGGATTGCTCACGTGGATGTCACCGACCCCGATCAATACAGCCAATACACTCAGCGGGCGCCGCAGGCGTTTGCCCTGTATGGCGGACGGATTCTGGCTCGCGGTGGGCGTAGCGAGGCGATGGAAGGCCGGCCTACGCCGCAACGCAGCGTGGTGATCGAGTTCGATTCCTATGAGCAGGCGGTGGCTTGTTATCACTCGGCGTTGTATCAGGAGGCTAGGGGGTATCGTGAAGGGGTGGCTTCGGCTGAGGTGATTATTGTCGAGGGCGTGGCGCCGCTCTGAATGGCGACTGAGTACATATCCGTTGCTGCGGTAACGGCGGCTGGCGGTTTCGCCCTTACGGCGAGTCCCTTTTTTTACAAGCGCCTAAAAAAAGTAACCAAAAAAACGCTCGCCCCGAACGTACGGCCCCTCGCTAAGGCTCGGCGTTCCTTCGCTCCGGCATTCATCCGGGGGCATTGCCCTCCGGTCGGCTTCGCTTCGACCTACATGCAATGAGTTCGACTGCGTCGAACGGCGCTGCGCGCCAATCCCCGGATAAACACCTCCGCTCAGCCTGCCGAGGGGGCGGGTGGATCAAGATCAAAAGCTGCAGGCGAGCTAACGCTCGGCCTGATGAGTGGTGAGAAGCGACGCGGTGGTGTGGGCTGCTGTGCTTTTGCTGTTTTGTGGGAGCGAGCTTGCTCGCGATGGCGGCCTGACAGCCGACCAATTTCTTTCGAATGTACCCAGCCCAACTGTAGGAGCGAGCTTGCTCGCGATGACGGCCTTTCAGCCGACCAGGTACTCACAGACGAACGACCCCAGCAAACAGGCCGGCCGGTAGGCCGCCTCGGACGCTTTTGCGGTGTACGCCCCCTCGTGAGGCCGAGTGGAGGTTCTGCGCAGTGGGCAACCCGGTATGGATGGCGGCGGGCCCACGGAGCAGGACCGGAGCGAGGGGATGCCGAGCCACGGCGAGGCACCGAATGTCAGGGGCAAGAGCCCTTGGTTACTTGGGGCCGGGCGGCGTTCCGCTTTTCCAAGTGACCCGCCGTAAGGGCGGAACCCTAAGTGGCCGTTACGGCAGCAACGGATAGGTACACCCTCAAAAATCCATGCCGCCTGACACAAAGCCATCGTCGGAACGCCGCCCGGACCAAGCTCGCTCCCACAGGGATCTTCAGTGGCCACAAGTCCCGAGTAAACCCGAGAACCGGAACCGAAACCGAAAAGATCTACACCGACAATCGCAACTCCGCACACAACCCGCCACCCTCTCGATTGCTCAGGGTCAACGACCCGCCAATTGCGTTCGCCAGTTGCTGGGCGATTGCCAGTCCCAGCCCGGTGCCACCAGTGCTGCGGTTGCGGGAGTTTTCCACGCGGTAGAACGGTTCCATCACTTGCTTGAGTTCTTCTTCAGCGATGCCCGGGCCGCGGTCGAGGATCTTGATCGACAGGTTGCCATCGGCCTGTTTTTCCACTTGCAACTCGGCAGCACCGGCAAATTTCAATGCGTTGTCCGTCAGGTTGACCAGCACCCGGCGCAAGGCGTGGGGGCGGGTGTCGATGACGGTGGCGCTTTTGCCTGTGAGCCGAACGTCCTTGCCCACGTCCTGGTAGTCGAACACCAGGCTGTCGAGGAACGAGTCGAGGTCGGTGCGGCGGCTTTCTTCGGTGGCGCCGTGGATGCTGCGGGCGTAGGCCACGCCTTCGCGAACCAGGTGTTCCATCTCGCCAAGGTCGTTCCACAGTTTGTCTTTTTCGCTGGAGTCGTCCATGAACTCGGCGCGCAGTTTCATGCGGGTGATCGGGGTTTGCAGGTCGTGGGAAATCGCCGCGAGCAACTGCATGCGTTCCTTCAGGTACGCCGCGATGCGTGCCTGCATCGAGTTGAAGGCCTTGGCGGCGTGGGCGACTTCGGTCGGGCCTTTTTCGTCCAGGAGTACCGGGTGCGCGTTGGGGTCCAGGGTTTCGACGGCACCGGCGAGGCGGGTGAGGGGGCGGATGGCGATTCTGACCGCCAGCCAGGAGCAGGCCAGCATCAGCGCCAGTTGCCCGAGCAACACGAAGGGCAGCCAGGGCGACAACGGGACCATTGCCGGACGGACGTCGATGGTCAGCGGGCTGCCATCTGCCAGGTTCAAGTGCACTTGAAAATGTTTTTTCGGCCCGGGGATGTCGGTAAAGGTCATCGGGTAATCGTGACCGATGGCGTCTTTGATCGAGGCAATGGCAATGGGCGTATCGGGCATGTCGGTGCGTATGGGCGTGCCCGGCGAACCCTCATTGAGCAGGTAGCTGTAATTGCGCCGCTCCAGTTGTTGCAGCCAGCCGGATCGCTCGTTGGCGGGCAAGCGGTCGAGGATGGCTATGGACGTGGAAACGTCGGTTTCCAGGTTGCCGAGCATGGTGTTTTTCGAGGATTCGTAGCGCTCGTAATACTGCGCGCCGAAGGACAGCGCCTGGGCGAGGATCAGGCCGATCAGGAAAATCAGCGACAGCCGCGAGGCCAGGGTCCGCGGCCAATGCAGCGCCTGCGTCATGATCGATCGCCCAGGATTTCCACCGGCAGGGAGAACACATAGCCTTCGCTGCGCACGGTCTTGATATAGGCCGGTTCGCGGGCGTCGTCGAGCAGGCGCTGGCGCAGGCGACTGACCAGCAAGTCGATGGAACGGTCGAACAGGTCGGCATCGCGACCCTGGGTCAGGTTCAGCAGCTGATCACGGTTGAGCACTCGTTGCGGATGATCGAGAAACACCCGCAGCAATCGATACTCGGCACCGCTCAGGGCCACCATGGTACCGTTTTCGTCGAGCAGGTGACGGGCCGAGGTGTCCAGGCGCCAGCGCCCGAAGGCCAGCAGACGGCTGGCTTCGGTCACCACCAGGTTCGGCGGCAGCATGCGGGTGCGCCGTAGCACCGCGTTGATCCGCGCCAACAGTTCACGGGCCGCGAAGGGCTTGACCAGGTAGTCGTCGGCGCCCATTTCCAGGCCGAGAATGCGATCGGTTTCATCGTTGCGGGCGGTGAGCATCAGCACTGGCGTGGTCTTGTGTTTGCCGGCGCGCAGTTCGCGGCACAACAGCAAGCCATCGTCCCCCGGCATCATGATGTCCAGCACGATCAGGTCCACCGGGGTGGTTTCCAGAAAAGCGCGCATCTGCCGTCCATCCGCCACGACCGTGGTGCGCAAGCCGTTCTTCTTCAGGTAGTTGCCTACCAGCTCGCGGATTTCGCGGTCATCGTCAACGATGAGGATGTGATCAACGTGATCCATTGGGCCAAACCTCTGATAAATGGGGAATGCCACACAGTCTATCGAGCCTGGGCGGGCTCGCCTGCCGCCCTTTGTATTGCAGTGTATCTGGCTTGCCTGAGGATACACACGAAGGCAAAAAAGCCGATTTTCAGCGGTTTTGTATTGCTCTGTATCTGCGCCCGGTTCTGATACGTACCGATTGATTCACGCCGATTCCCGACACAGACGAGATACCTCGCAAGCTTTTAATAGGTTCCATCGAGGCAAACCAGACCGCTTCGGATCAACCTTTTGAAACCTTGAGGAACTCGCCATGAACACCAAAGCCATCTACGCCGCGTGCCTGTTTGCCGCACTGAACATCTGCACCCTGTCGGCCCGTGCCGAAGCCGATGTCGCTCCAAAAACCTACACCTACGGCACCCAACTTGACATCAGGAAAGTGGTGTCGCTGACCGAGGACGCTACACCTTCCTGCGGCGTGGTGAATGCGCAGCTGACGTACCTCGATTCCCAGTCCAAAACCCAGGTGCTGGATTACCGCAAGTTGGCTGACAACTGCAACTCGGAAAACTGAGTGTTGCGATCAACGACCGCTTAATCCATTTGCAACAGGAAGGACATCATGAACAACGTTTCCCGCTACCTGACCGCCATCGCCTTTTCCGTCGCCGGTGCGGCAGCCCATGCCAACGCCGCTGTCGAGCAAAGTGCCTGCGCCAGCAACACCTGCTTCCAGCTCACGCCGGTGGCAGAGAAGGGCACCCATGGGTTCCTTGCGCAAGACGGTTCCAGCCGCACGCCGCAGGGGCAGTTGCTGAATGAACAGACCGCTTGAGAACACCCCCAATCCATTGTAGGAGCGAGCCTGCTCGCGATGGCGTCGGGTCAGGCGATACATCGTTGACCGAACAATCGCTATCGCGAGCAGGCTCGCTCCTACAGTGGTGATGTGTTGCCCTCTAATTTGCATCAGGTGATCCCATGTTACTCATCGCTTTCCTGGGCGGCATATTGACCGTCCTCAGCCCGTGCATCCTGCCGGTCGTGCCATTGCTGTTTGCCGGGGCCGACCGCACACGCTCCTCGATCCTGCTCACCCTCGGCGGCATGGTCCTGACCTTTGCCCTGGTCTCCAGCCTGGCCGTGGTCAGCAGTGAGTGGGTGATTCAGGCCAGCAACACCGGCCGCCACGTAGCGCTGGTGGTGATGGTGCTGTTCGCCCTGTCGCTGATTTCCGCTCGGGTCGGTGACTGGCTGGCGCGGCCCTTCGTGCTGCTGGGTAATCGCATCGACCCGAACTCGCGCAAGGTGTCCGGGCCGCTGGCTTCGATCATGATCGGTGTCGCCACCGGGTTGCTCTGGGCACCGTGCGCCGGGCCGATCCTCGGGGTGATTCTGACCAGCGCCATGCTGCAGGGCGCGAACGCCGGCACCAGTCTGTTGTTGGTGGCCTATGGCGCGGGCAGTGCGCTGTCCCTGGGCACCTTGATCTTTACCGGTCGCGGCCTGGTCAATCGCTTGAAACCGTCGATTCCGGTTACGGGCTGGTTGCGCCGTGGCGCCGGGGTTGCGGTGCTGGTCGGGGCGGCGGTGATTGCAACGGGGGCCAACGACCTGTTGCTGGCCAATACTTCTTCGCAAGGTGTCAGCAGTGTCGAGAAGGGCGTGCTGGAGACCGTGCCGAAAGTCGTCGATTACCTGGTCAGCAAGGTCAAGGCCGACAGCACCATGGGCAACGCCCAGGGCGCCATGCCGTCGCTGTCCGGCGCAGTGGACTGGCTCAACTCGCCCGCACTGACCAACGAAGCGCTGAAAGGCAAAGTGGTGCTGGTGGACTTCTGGACCTTCGACTGCATCAACTGCAAGCACACCCTGCCGTACGTGAAGGACTGGGCGAAGAAATATGAAAAGGACGGACTGGTGGTGATCGGCGTGCACACGCCCGAATACGGCTTTGAACGCATCATCGACAACGTCAGGGCCAAGGTGAAGGAGTACGGCATCACCTACCCGGTGGCGATCGACAACAACTACGCGATCTGGCGCAACTTCGACAACCAGTACTGGCCGGCGCACTACCTGATCGATGCCAAGGGGCAGGTGCGTTACACCCACTTCGGTGAAGGCAGCTACGACACGCAGGAACAAATGATTCAGCAGTTGCTGCAGGAGGCCAGGGCCAGCGCGCCTGCGGCGTAATCCGCTTGATCAATGGCTCACAGGTCCCGAGCCATGAGCCATTGATCTTTTTCCCACGCTTCAAAACGCTCCAGCACCACCCAGCCGCGCTTGGCGTAATAAGCACTCTGGTCCTGGGTGTGCAGGTAGATCCTCTTCTCGCCGCTGGCTTTGGCTTGCGCGCAAATCCCTTCGATCAATCGCTCTGCCAGGCCCTTGCCGCGTGCCTCGGGGGTGATGAACACGCAAGCGAGCCACGGCCCCAGATCCGGGCGATGGTCCAGGTCGGCCCTGGCCAGTGCTGCGCCGCCCACCAGCTCGTCGTGGTCGAGGGCGATCAGACATTTCCAGTCGCCGTTGTCTTGGCCTTCGGCGAACTCTCGTTGCCAGTCAGGCAGGGGCTGTCCGGCGTATTCGTAGTGGAACTGCTGGTGGATCCACGAAGCGAATGTGTTGCTGTGCTGCATATGTCGAGCAAGCCAGTCCAGGCGGGGTGCCATGTTGTGAGTCCTTTCAGAGGTCAGTCGCTGGGTAGCGAGAGTAGCGGGCCTGGGCGGTGCTGTCGCCTTCGCTGGCTCAGCGACCGCTCAAGTGATTCGAGGCCGCCTGACCGCGCCGCCACGCCGCCGGCGGCGCACCGTACTCGCGACGAAAGGCGCGGCTGAAGGCGGTATCGGTCTGGTAGCCGACTTCTTCGGCGATCCGCGTCAAGGAGCTGTTGCTGCTGCGCAACAGATTGGCGGCCAGCAACATGCGCCATTGCGTCAGGTATTGCATCGGCGACACCCCCACCAGTTGCTGGAAACGTTCGGCCAATACCGATCTTGAGGTGCTGGCGGTGCGCGCCAGTTCGTCCAGCGTCCAGGCGTGGCAGGGTTTTTTATGCAAGGCGTTGAGGGCAGCGCCGACGATGCGGTCGCGAACACCGGCCAGCCAGCCGGTGCGGCCTTCGCCCTGTTCATTCATGTACAGGCGCAGCACTTCGATGAACAGCACTTCGGCGAGTTTGGCCAATACCCCTTCGCCGCCGGGGCGGGGCGAGCGGGCTTCGGCGAGGGCATAGCGCACCGAGGATTCCAGCCAGATACCGGCATCCGAACCGCGCACATTGACCCGCACCACGGCCGGCAAGCCCTTGAGCAACATGCCTGCCAGGCGCGTGTCGCAGGCCAAGTACCCGCACACCAGGCGGGTGACCGCGCCACCCCCGCCATAACTCAGCTGCCGGGGCCGCCGCGCCAACACCGCATCCAGTCGCGCACCCGTGGCCGGGGGTAATCCGGGACGTGAGCACATGCGATGGGCATCGCCCTGGGGGAAGATCACCACGTCGCCCGCACTCAGCAGCAGCGGCGGGTCATCGCCCAGTTCGACGTAGCACTCGCCCTCGGTGATCAGGTGAAAGATCACCACCCGTTCCGCATCGGGCTCCAGAAACGGCGCCGCCGTATCGGCGCTGGGCGACTGGTAGCACCAGGGCGCAGTGAAGCGGGCGTTGATGAAGATCGCGCCGACCAGATGCACGACGCGCAGGGTCTGTGACAGAGCGTCCATTGGGGTTTCCCCGTGGGAGGGTTCCTGATTGTGAACGCGCCGGCGCGCAACGTGGAATCTCCGGACGATCGGGCAGGGTTGGGCGACGATCGGGCAGGACGCCAGCGCCCGTCAGGACGATAGTTTGACCACAGGGTGAGTGCCGCCCTGCCATCCAGAACAATAAAGAGAGGTTGCCATGCCTAAGTTCGTCATCGAACGTGAGATCCAGGGCGCCGGAGCTCTGTCGGAAAGGGATTTGAAAGCCGCTTCGCAAAAGTCCTGCCGGGCCTTGCGTGAGTTGCCAGAGGTGCAGTGGCTGCAGAGTTATGTCACTGGTGACAAGCTCTATTGCGTGTACATCTCGCCGAGCGAGGCGCAGATCCAGGAGCACGCCAGGCTGAGCGGTTTTCCTGCCAACCGCATTTCCCAGGTCATGAACATCATCGATCCGACAACGGCGGAGTAACCGCGGCCGGACCCGATTTGTGTTTCAACCCAGAGACCGCCTCCATGAGTACACCCATTGACCTGACTGCCTTGAAAAACCGCCAGATGGCCTCCTGGGCCAGCGGTGACTACGCCGTGATCGGCACCACCCTGCAAATTGTCGGCGAGCAACTGGCCGAAGCCTGCGACCTGTTGTGCGATGAGCGCGTGCTCGATGTTGCTGCCGGCAACGGCAACGCGACACTCGCGGCTGCACGCCGTGGTTGCCAGGTGACGTCCACCGACTATGTCGCGGCCTTGCTCGAACGCGGCGAAGAACGGGCCCGGGCAGAACGCCTGAACGTCTCCTTCCAGGTCGCCGATGCCGAAGCCTTGCCCTTTGCCGACGGCAGTTTTGATGCCGTGCTGTCGACCTTCGGCGTGATGTTCACGCCGGACCAGCCCAAAGCCGCCACGGAACTGGCGCGGGTTTGCCGCCCGGGCGGCCGGATCGGCCTGGCCAACTGGACGCCGGAAGGTTTCGTCGGCCAGATGTTCAAGACCCTGGGCCAGCACCTGCCACCCCCGCCGGGAGCGAATCCGCCCTCGCGCTGGGGTACTGAAGCCTGGCTGCACGAGCATTTTGACGAGCGCGAATTTCTGCTCCAGGTGACGCGTCGCACCTTCAATTTCCGCTATCGCTCGGCGGCGCATTTCATCGACACCTTCCGCGAGTGGTACGGGCCGGTGCACAAGGCCTTCGCCGCGCTGCCCGCGGATGGGGCCAAAGCCCTGGAGTCGGACCTGACCGAGTTGATCAACCGGATGAACCGGGCGGGCGACAAGTCGCTGGTGGTGCCGAGTGAATACCTGGAGGTGGTGATTACGCGGCGGTAGCTGACAACCCGGCAAAAAACTGTGGGAGCGAGCTTGCTCGCGATAGCGGTCTTCCAGTCACAGTGCTGTGTCTGATACACCGCCATCGCGAGCAAGCTCGCTCCCACAGGGGTTGTGTGGTGGTCAATGGCATCTAAATCACTACGGCACCACGCGCCTCCAGCAACTCGCGCAACACCGACCGGTGACAATGCGCTTCATCCTCGCAATAACACCCCACGGCCAGGGACGTCTGATGAGACAACGCGGCCAGCAGGTCGAGCATCTGACTGGCAGCGGGCTGGCTCATCTCGGCCTTGAATTTGCGTCTGAACACCTCCCAGGCCTTGGCATCTTGCGCAGCCTTGGCCTCGGCCACCAGCTCCGCGCTGGGCGACAGCAGCGGCTGCCAGACATCATAAAAATCCCGACAGGCGAATTCGGCTTTCGGTACGCCACGGGGAGGGCGGCGTACCGTACCCAGGCGCAAACCTTCGTCGGGTCGACGGGGTGATCCGAGTTGAACAATATGGACCGCCATGGCTACTTGAGCCGCGATTGGTCAAACCACTCGAGCGCCGTGCGCCATAAGCAGATGCCCAGGAAGTACGCCGACATCAGCAGCCACAGCCCCATCACCAACGGGTTGATCACCGGGTGGTTGAGCACCAGCGACAAACTGCACAGCAACCAGATGGCCGTCACCGCAATGTTGATCGGCATGAACCGGCGCACGCGGAACGGATGCAGGAATTTCATCCGGGTCACGGTCAGCAGCGCCAGGCCAATCACCGTAACAAAGGTGATCCACGGCGACGGAGCGATGATGTACAGGCACAGGGCAACCACGTTCCAGGCGGCGGGGAAGCCCTGGAAGTAGTTGTCCTTGCTCTTCATGTTGACGTTGCAGAAGCAGAACAGCGACGACACCAGAATCAGCGAAACGCTCAGCAGCAAGGTGTAGTCCGGCAACGGGATGTAGCGATAGATGAACAGTGCCGGGATAAACACATACGTCAGGTAATCGATCACCAGGTCGAGGATCGAGCCATCGAAGCTCGGCAACACTGACTGCACATTGACCTTGCGCGCCAGTGCACCGTCCAGCCCGTCGACGATCAGGGCGACGCCCAGCCACAGCAGGCAATGGGTCGGCTGGTTATCCAGCAGGGACAGGGTGGCGAGGAAAGCGGTGACCACGCCAGTGGCGGTAAAACCATGGGCGCCCCATGCTTTGAGTCTGGCGATTCGTAGGGTTGAAATCACGGGGGCGTTCTCCAGTGAATGAAGCAAGCCAGTTGTCACCCCGCGTATGGGGGCGGTGGCAAACCGGGTCGGGTTGCAGGTATCGACCGGGTATCCGGGAATAAGGTTCACCACCTATGAATCTTAGCTGCGCCGCAAAAAAACACTCCGGACCCATCTGCGGTAGCACGGGCGCGTCAGCCCAACGGTGCTGGCACATTCGCCTGCGGGGACTATCGTTGCCTGACTGGATAAACCCCTTCCAAAGAGGACAAGCGTCATGAACACCAGCGATCTGCTCGAACAATTATTGCGCGCCGGCCAGGGCTCGATGGCGCAGCAGGGTGGCAGTGGCGCGGCGGCCCAAGGCGGGCTCGGCGACCTGGGTGGATTGCTCGGCGGGTTGTTGGGCGGTGGCGGCGGTGCTGGCGGCGGTGGCGCAGGGTTGGGCGGTTTGCTCGGTGGTTTGCTCGGCGGCGGTTCGCCGATGGGTGGCGCGCCACAAAGCCGCTCCGGTGGTGGCACAAATTATGCGGCGCTGGCGTCCCTCGGCATGATGGCGTTCCAGGCGTACCAGGCCTGGCAGCGCAGTCAGGCGTCGGCCCCGCAAGAAGCTCCGCGCACGGTGGACTTGCTCGCCGGCCCGGAAGCCGAGGAGCACAGCCATGCGATCCTGCGGGCATTGATTGCGGCGGCCAAGGCCGATGGCCGGATCGACGACGTCGAGAAGCAGATGATCAGCACCGAGATCGGCCGTCACACTGACGATCCTCAATTGCAGCAATGGCTGGACGATGAAGTCGCCAAGCCACTGGACCCCAATGACGTGGCGCAGTCGGCGACCGATCCTGGAATGGCCTCGGAGATGTATCTGGCCAGCGTGATGCTGGTGGACGACCAGCAGGACGCCGAGCGCAACTATCTGGATGAACTGGCCGCGGCGTTGCAGATCGAGCCGCAGTTGCAATTGCATCTGGAGCAGCAAGCCAAGGGCGGCGCGGTCTAAGTTGCCTACGGCAGCAGAAACGTGGGGATGTAGGAGTGACCGCAAGAGTCAGGAAGGAACTCCAGGTGGCGAGGGAGCAAGCTCCCTCGCCACAAGAGTGTGTTACTTCAGGAACGCCTGGAAGTCGGTGCCCAGTTTGTCGATCGCCGCCTTGAAGTCCTTGGCGGTAATCTTCTGGCTTTCGTTTTCCAGGGCGGTGCCAAACACTTTGCGCACCACTTTGGCCACGGTCTGGTTGCTCTTCGCGTCGACGAACTCGGCTTCGATGAACAGGGTGGTGTCCTGGTCGCGGTGACCGGTGGCGGCCTGAGTCGCGCCGACAACGGCTGCGACCGGGACCACTTCATACCACTTCATGCCTTCGTTCTCGGCGGTCACCCCGGTAATTGCCGCACGCATGATCAGGGGCCTGGAACCGGCCGGTACGGACGAGGTGTTGGACACTACGCGGTATTTCTGACCCAGGGTGGCCTTGGCCTTGCTGGTCATGTAGTTCTGGATGTCGGAGAGCGTTTGCTGGTTGACCCGTTCGTTGGGCTTGGGCGCCGGGTACAGCTCCAGCTTGTTGAACACCACGGTGTCATAAGCATTCGGGTTCCACGAAGGGCTGACCCAGCGCATCGCGGTGCCGCCGCTCGGCGTTTGGACTTCCTGCAGGTTGTTGTAGTTGGACAGGAAGCCAGAGTATTGCTCCTTCTCAGTCACTTTCGAGGTGCAACCGCCTAGCAACAGACTGGCCAGCGCGGCGCCGACAAGCAGTTTTCGGGACAGATTCATAGTGGTGTTTACTCCTTGGATGAAATCGTCGTTCTTTCGTTTACAAAACATCAGAATCGCCAGGTCATATTCCCGGTCAAGGCTTGAATCCAGGCATTGTCGAATTCACCGGAAATTTGATTGCCCGATACGGATTTGGCCTGGTCAACCGGCATGTCGCCGATCCAGACCATGGCCCAGCTGACGTTGACATCAGTGTCTTTGTTCAGAGCATAGGTGGCTCCTGTGGCAATGCGCCAGGATTCGCTCATCGGCACGACCACGCTACGGTTGCTGTCCGAGACGGCACTGCTGTCGTAGGCCACGCCGAAGTTCCACAACCACTGCTCGGTGGCCTGGTATTGCGCGCCAAGGGAAAGGTGCCAGGTGTCCTTGAAGCCGGCGTCGACCGTTGTCGATTGCGCACCAAGGGCCGTGGTGTCGACCTCTACGGCGATGTCGCCGAACTTGGACCAGTCCTGCCAGTTGGCCGAGGCCAACAACGCCCATTGCCGGTCCAGTTGCTGGAACAGACTCAGGGTGACGGTTTGCGGTACCTTCATATCGAGTTCGGTGTTGGTGTTGTTGACGCGCTCGAGCAGACGTCCGTCGCCCTTCACATCGAGCCGGTCCTCGAAGTCCAGGTCGACCTGGCTGGTGTAGGTCAGGCCGATGCGTGTGCCGGGTTGCGGGGCGTAGATCACCCCGACGTTGGCGCCATAACCCCAGTCGTTGTCCTTGTATTTGTACTGGCCGTCCGAGCGGTCAGTGAAGCCGAAAGGGGAACGGTCGATAGCGGTGTCTGCCTTCAACATGCCGTACATGGCCTTGATGCCCAGGCCGACCGACCACTGCTCGTTGAAGCGATAAGCCACGCTCGGTACCAGCGACAGGCCGAGCAGGCTGGAGTTCTGTGCGAAGTAACGGCCGGACCAATCGTTGTCGTAGTTGACCGCCAACCCGAAGTCACCGTACTGGCCGAAACCGACGCTCCAGTGCTCGTCCAGTTCATGGCTGATGAAGAAGCTGCCACCGGGAATCGGATCGAGGGCATTGCCACTGCCGCTGCCCGGGACGTTGGTGCCGGAGTCGCGGTCGAAGCTCAGGTCGCCATACAGAACCTGCAAGCCGGCGGTGATTTGCGTGCCCGGCAGGTAGCTCATGCCCGCGGGGTTACTGGCTATGGTCGAGGGGCCTTGGGCACGGGCGGCGGCACCGGCGTTGGCCAGGCCGGCGTTATCGGTGCCGATTTCATAGAGCATGATGCCACCGGCCCAGGCTTGCTGGCAGCACAGGGCAAGTAGCGCAGAAGCGGGCAGGGTAGCGGTTTTTGTCGGCATTGAAATCCCTCAGCAATTGTCCATTTCGAATACGGGTGGACTGCACCAGCCACCCGTGGATTCGGCTGTTACTTAGCCATCTCTGCTCGAGCCTTGGCGATCTTGGCTTTAACCGAGTCGAGGTTGAAACTCGCGCCTTTTTGCATCGGCGGGAACTCGATCGCTGTTTCAGCCAGTTTGGCCACCTGCTGCTGGACGAACACGAAACGCCAGAATTGGAACTTGAACCAGTCGAAGTATTGTTGTGAACCCTGCGCGGCCTGATTTTCCGGCCAGCCCATGCGCTCGAACGGGTCGAGTCGAAGATTGGTCAGGTTCGGCACGTCCACATCAACTTTAGCCCCCAACCAGCCACCCGGTTGGTCAATGAAGCGATATTTGTAGTCGTCTATGCGCACTGCACCCAAGGAGCTTTCTCCGAAGTAGAAGACTTCATGCCGGTTCGACGGACCTTTTCCGGTGATCATTGGAGTTTGATCATAGCCGTCCAGGTGAACTTTGTAGGTGGTGTCGCCCAATTGTTTGCCTTTGAGCAGTTCCGCCGTGATGTTCGGGTTGCCCGCCGCCGCGACCAGGGTCGGGAACCAGTCCATGCCGGACATGATGCCGTTGCCGATCTGGTTGGCCGGCACCTTGCCCGGCCAGCGGATGATCGCCGGCACCCGGAAGCCACCTTCCATGACCGTGCCTTTGCCCATGGCGAACGGCGTCGTGCCGCCATCGGGCCAGGTGAAGTTTTCCGCACCATTGTCGGTGGTGAAAATTACGATGGTGTTGTCGTCCATACCGTCTTTTTTCAGCTTCGCCAGGACGTCGCCAACGATGTCATCGAGCTGCGCCATGCCGGCTTCCTGTTCCGACCAGCCATTCTGCGAGTTGCGCATGGCTTCGTACTTGTCGGACAGGTGCGTGACGATGTGCATGCGGGTCGGGTTGAGCCAGACGAAGAACGGTTTGTTGTCCTGTTTGGCCTTGTCGATGAAAGAGAAGGCCTTGTCGCGAATCTCCTCGTCGACGGTTTTCATCCGCTCCGGATAGAGCGTACCGGCGTCTTCGATTTTCTGCTTGCCCACCTTGCCCCAGCGCGGCATCACGGTCGTGTCATCGGTGGTGGAGGCCCAACTGTGGACCATGTTGCGTGGGCCGACGCTGTCCAGCAGTTCCTTCGGATAATTGGGGTGCGCCGGGTCTTCCATGGCGTCGAGGTGATAGAGGTAGCCGAAGAATTCATCGAAACCGTGGACGGTGGGCAGGAACTGGTTGAGGTCACCCAAGTGGTTCTTGCCGAACTGGCCAGTGGCATAACCCATGGCCTTGAGTGCGGTCGCGATGGTGACGGCTTCGGCGGGAATACCCACGGGCGAGCCGGCCTGGCCGACAGTGGTCATGCCCGTACGAATCGGCAGTTCGCCGGTGATGAAATTGGCGCGGCCGGCGGTGCAACTGGCTTCGGCGTAATAGTCGGTGAAACGCATGCCTTCGTTCGCTAGCTGATCAAGGTTGGGCGTTCGGCCGGCCATCATGCCCTGGTTGTAGACGCCGATATTCGACCAGCCGATATCGTCGCCCATGATCACCAGGATGTTGGGGGCTTTGTCGGCGGCCAGGGTCAGGCTGGGAAACGCCATTGCAGACAGCAACAGGGGGACCGCTAACATCGAGGTTAAGGTTGTCCGATTCATGTCGAGCTCCTGCGTACTTGCGTGAGTAAATCGAGACGAGCCCCCAACCGTCGTTGAAATTCGTAACCCCCGGGAAGAGCGTAGGTTTGAATTGCGAAATATCCAGTAATGGATAGTCAGAAAGCATTGATTCAGGCGCATTGCGCCGAAAGAGTGTCCCGTTAAAGACACCGGCGAAATCGGGGCGGCGAGCGGTACTCGCCGCCTCGATCGTCATTACCGGGCGGCAGTGGCGGCCAGCAAGGGTGCGATTTGCTCATCGGTCAATGCGGCGTGCACGTCCATGCTCATCAGGTCGTTCCACTCCAGCACCCATTTTTGAATCGGCACCAAATCACTCGCCTCGGCAATGCCGAAGCCGGCCGAGCTCCCTACAGCATGCCAGCGTCCGTGCATGGTGACGCCTGCAGGCGGCGCGCCACCGGTCTTGAGAAAACGTGCGATTGCGGCATCACGGTTGTCCGGGCTGATTGTCCAACTGACGATGAATAACATCGGCCACCTCCTGTTACGGATTGGCACCGGTCTTTATGCGCGTACCTGGCTGGCGCCGGGGCCGTGGCCACGCTTGGATTTCCAGTTCCGTCCTGGCTGGCTTGCGGCAAAATCTCCCATGGAAGGCATAGCAGCGCCTCGCGATTCATGTACGACCGCTGATCCTGTTCCGGTGCATTTTCGAGGGGGTAACAGACGCCTGTTTCACCAGCGAAACATGGGCAGCGGGCGCAGCGGCGAGCGGATGAATTGCCGGGCTGAAAGCTTCATCAGCATCGAGTGAAAACCGTGATCGGGAAAGGTCGCCTGCACGGTTTTGATGAAGCTTCGGGGCAAGCCGAAACGCACCAGGCCCAGGGACACATCCACCAGATCGGCCTGGCGGAAGGGTTCGACACTGTTGGCACAAGCGCCGCGATACCGGCGCAGCTTGTGATGCTCAAGTATCAACGCACTGACTTCATCCTTCAGTTCCGCTCGTTGCTGGCTGTCGAGGTACTCAGTGGCCAGGGCAATGGATGGCGGCAGGTAGTCGAGGGTGTCATCGGTCCAGATACCCAGGTCATGAAATGCCGCTGCGATCTGTACGGCGTCCGAGGGCAAACCTTCGGCACCGCTGAGGGCAACATGGAAATTCAGCACCCGGTAAATGTGGTTGCGGTAGCCCTGCAGGTCGGCACCGATGGCCAGGGCGTACGTGGTGAGAATCTTGTCGGTGAGGGGGAATTCGAGAAGAGGTTTCATCAGGCGTCACGCAACAGGTCGTTGGCATTGAGCAGTTCGTAGGCAATCTCCGGGCGCTTTTCCATGGCACGGCGAATAGCGGCGGGGATGTTGGCGCGGGTCTTGCGGCACAGCCCCGGCAGTTCGCCAACGCGGATGCCGATGCCGCGCATGGTGCGCACTTCGTTGAAGCCGGGGGCGATGTCCACGCGCAGACCCAACTGTTCGAACATGCGCCGTTGCACGTGCTCAAGATCGCTCAGACTCTGCAGGTTTTCCAGGCGTTCGATCAGGCGTTTTTCTTCGTTGCGGGTCAGAAACAGAATGCGCAGGTCCGCCCCCGGTGTTTCCAGCAACGGGTCACGCCCGCAGTCGCAGGCGCCAGGTGGGCAGGGTGAGCGGATCGCAGCGGTGGTGGTCATGGGGATCAATCATAGAGCGCTGTGATCGAATTTGCCCATAGGGATTTGTGGGGGCGATGCAAAGCAATGTAGGAGCGAGCTTGCTCGCGATGGCGGAGTATCAGCCGACATCATTGCTGAATGTCAGTCCGCAATCGTCGGAACGCCGCCCGGAGCAAGCTCGCTCCCACAGGTTTTACGGTGAGTCTCGCTTACCTCACTTCAAGACAAGCATCCGATAAACGCCGTCTTCGACTTCGATCCCGTGGGTGTCATGGGTGAAGCCGGGGAAGGATTTGTCGAAGGCTTCCAGTGCCTTGAGATACGCCAGCAATGGACCGTCCGCCGGACCCGCGTTCTCGCCTGGCATGAGCAGCGGGATGCCTGGTGGATACGGCACGATACCGGTCGCGGCAAGACGCCCGGCGGCTTCGTTGAGGGTGACCAGTTCGATGTCGTTGCGCACCAGTTTTTCGTAGGCCTCCACCGGGCTGAACTCGGCTTTTGGCAGGGTGCCGAAGGCCTGGGACATGTTGGCGGTGGTCTTGTGTTTCTTCATGGCGGCGAAGATTTCGTCGGCCAGATCCTTCAGGCCCATGCCGGCATAGCGGTGCTGGTTGGCGTTGTACAGGTCGGGCAGGCACAGCTCGAGCTCGGCGTTGTCGTCGTAATCGCGTTTGAAGTCGAGCAGGGCATTGAGCAGCGTGCCCCATTTGCCTTTGGTGATACCGATGGAGAACAGGAACAGGATGGTGAAGTCGGTGGTTTTCTCGACCACGATACCCTGACGACCCAGGTAAGCGGTGACTACGCAGGCGGGGATGCCATTGGTGAGCAGGTTGCCGTCGTCACCCATGCCCGGGGCAAGTACCGAAACCTTGATCGGGTCGAGCATGCAGTAGCCGTCTTCGATGTCACCGAAACCGTGCCATACCGCGTTCGGGTGCAGGACCCAGCAGTTCGGGTCGGTTTTAAGCGTAGCCGGGTCGACCTCATGGAACGGCACGGTCGCTGCGCCAACCTGTACGGTCGGTGGCTGCCAACAGGTGAAGAACCAGTCATCCTTGCTCAGCATCTCGTTGTGCATGCGCGAGAGAACCTGGCGGAAGCTGATCGCTTCTTCAATCGATTCGCTGGTGAGGATCTGCCCGCTCGGCGCTTCCATCATTGCCGAGCTGACGTCACAGGACGCCATGATCGCGTAGTTCGGCGAGGTCGAGGCGTGCATCATGTACGACTCGTTGAAGCGCGCATGTTCGATCGGGTTACGCCCGTCACGTACGTGGATCATCGAGGCCTGGGACAGGGCGGCCAGCAATTTGTGGGTCGACTGGGTGGCGAACACGGTCGGCTTGGACTTGTCGTGATCGGCCGGGTTGCCGTGCATGGCATGGCGCCCGCTGTACAGCGGGTTGAAGCGCGCATAACCGTACCAGGCTTCGTCGAAGTGCAGACGGTCGACACTTTCGCCCAGCAGCTCTTCGACGCGGGTGACGTTGTAGGTCAGGCCGTCGTAGGTGGAGTTGGTGACAATGGCGTGCACCGGCGTCGGGTCGATGCCTGCCTTGACCAGCGGGTTGTTGGCGATGGCGGCTTTCACGCCTTCGGCGCTCAGGGTCTGCGGCAGGATCGGGCCGATGATGCCGTAGCGGTTGCGGGTCGGCACCAGGTAGGTCGGAATCGCCCCGGACAGAGTCATCGCATGCTCGGCGGACTTGTGGCAATTGCGGTCGCACAGGGCGATCTGGTTGCGCGTGACGCTGGCCATGAGGATGACGCGGTTGGACATCGACGAACCGTTGGTCACGTAATACGTGCGGTGCGCGCCGAAAACCTTGGCGGCATAACGTTCGCCCTGGCCGATGGGGCCGCTGTGATCGAGTAGCGAACCGAGTTCGCCGACCGAGATCGACAGGTCGGAACGCAGCAGGTTTTCGCCGAAGAACTCGTAGAAGGCCCGGCCTGCGGTGCTCTTCAGGAATGCCGTGCCACCGGCATGCCCTGGGGTGTGCCACGAGTATTCATAGTTGCGGGCAAACTTCACCAGCGCGCCGAACATCGGCGGCAGGGCAGCCTGGCGATAGCGTTCGATGGCCGCCAGGATGCGCCCGCTGAGGAAACGGGAGGTGTCCTCGGGCAGCCAGATGAAGTCGTCGGCGTGTTGCATGACCAATAACGGAATGGTCGACGCGGTGGTACGGTCGCTGATCAGGAACACCGGCACCCGGGTGTTGCGCTCACGCAGCTTGACCAGCAATTTGGTGCAGTCGGCGTGGCCTTCGCTGGTGTCCATTTCCCATCGGATGAGCACGCATTGAATAGCCGGGTCAGAGCGCAGGATCGAGGCGGCATCGGTGAGGCTTTCCGAGGCCAGAACACTGACGCCACGTCCCTCTACGTCGTGGACCAGTTGGTCCAGGGCGCGGCCGAACACCGTTCGCTTGTCCGGCGGACTGCTGACCAGTAGCGCCAGCATGCCCAGCGAGTGTTTATATTCCGTCATGCTTGAACCTCCATAGTGGCTGTATTCAGATTATTCACCGGCACTGGCTCGGCAGTGAGGTGCTGCGCGCTGACGGTTTGCGTCGGTACGCTGTTGTTGAGAGCTTCGAGGCGGATCAGGCGGTTGTTGACGAAGCCGAACAGGGTGTAACCGAAGATCGTGGCCACGCCGCCCAGCATCAGGGCCTGCTCACCGGAGCTGTACAGTGCCAGGTAGCTGTAGGCCGCCGCGATCAGGGCAATGACGTTGGTCACCAGTGCCTTGCCTTCCGGCACGTTGGAGACTTTCTGCATGGTCATCAGCGCGGCCATGGACAGGATGTAAGGCACCAGGTTGGTCACCACCGCGAGATTGACCAGGGTGTCGAACTGCTTGCTCAGGTCAGGGCTGATGGTGAGCAGGGCCAGCGCGGTCTGTGCGGCGAGCAGTACCAGCATGCCGACAATCGGCGTTCCCGCTTTGTTGGCCTTGGCGAAGATCGACAGGAAGTAACCGGTGTCCGCCGAGCTTTTGTACACCTGGGCGATGGTGAACTGCCAACCCAGCAGCGAGCCGATGCAGGCGAGTACCATGGCCGCCATCACGATGTCGCCGACCATTGGGGTGAACATCTTGGCAAACACCAGGCCGAACGGTGCGGTGGACGCGACCAGTTCTTCGTTGCCGACGATACCGAAGATGACGTTGGTGGAGACGATGTAGATCACCGCCGCACCCAGGGTGCCGCCCAGCACGGCAATCGGTACGTTGCGCTCAGGGTTTTCCACCGCGTCGGTGTTGGCGCAAGCCGATTCCAGGCCGAGGAAGGCCCACAGGGTGATCGCCACCGAGGCGCCTGCCGCTTCGAACCAGCCTTTGTCGTGAGGGTTCCAGCCTGCGGCGTAGACGCTGCTGTCGAACCAGAACCAGCCCACCGTGGATACCAGCACCACCGGGGCAATTACACCCCAGACCGTGATCGCACCGATCCGGCCGGTAATGCTGGCGCCGCCAAAGTTGGCGAAGGTGGTGATCCACAACAGAGCAATAGTCGCCAGACCTACTTGCAGCGAATCGAGTTTTATCCCGAACAACACCTGGATATAACCAACCGCAGTAATACTGATCGCCACGTTGGCAATCAACAGCGACAGACCGTAGGTGTAGTTGGTGATGTAGTTACCCGCTTTACCGAACGTGTATTCGGCATAACCGCCCATGCCGCCGGTCTTGCGGCTGAGCATCCCGCATCGCGCAAACGCGTAGGCCAGAGCGAGGGAACCGGTGGCCGTCACCAGCCAGGAGAGGATCGAAATTGCACCGACTTCCGCGAGTTTCGTCGGTAGAAGCACAATGCCGGAGCCCAACATGTTGACGGCAGTCAACATTGTCAGTTGCCCCACACTCATTTTCTTTGCGACTGACATTCCGTTGCCTCACTTAGTTGGCGATTGAGAGTCTTAGCTATAGCAAAGGATTGAAAACTCGCAAGAAATGACATTGCCCATCTCGTTTTCGCTTTAATTTGCAGAAAAGGCACGATGCTGGCCCCCAAGTTTAAAAATCCTCAGCAAAATTAGTTCATTTTCAGCCAGTTAAATAGGTCAAGATGCGCAAGATATGGATCGCGTTAATCCCGCTGGTAGTTGCGGGTGTAGCCAATTCGGCTCAAGCCAAAGAGCTGGCCAGCAATGATCAGTACATGTGCAGTTGGGGTGCGGGCACCGCTGCAAGGGCACAGGAACTCAAGCTTGCAGGCGTTTCTTTGTATGCTGCGCGCCAGAAAATCCAGGTCTACAAGTTCGCCAAAACCTGGATGCGCATGATGGCACTTGGCATTACAGAGCAAACTTATGACAGTCCGTCGCGATTCAAACCGACTGCTGTACGGCAGAGCTTTTATGAGGACTGCGTCAGGTACAAGTTGGCACGTAAATAAACAAGAAACGGGCGCTGGTCGGATCGACCACGGTGTGGGCGTGTGACGTCTATATTGATTGACCATCCCAGCGATCCGATGGGGTGTTAAAGCCGGTTTTTTACAACTTAATCAGGAGGTCACCATGAACCAGATCGATAAAGTGTTGTACACCGCCAAAACCCACACCACCGGCGGGCGTGACGGCGCCTCCCGCAGCTCCGACGGAATCCTCGATGTGAAGCTGTCGTCGCCAGGTGCGGGCGGTGGCGGTACTAACCCTGAGCAACTGTTCTCTGCCGGATGGTCAGCCTGTTTTATCGGCGCCATGCAGGTTGCGGCCAGGGAAATGAAAGTAGCGTTGCCCAAGGATGTGGCCGTCGATGCCGAAGTCGACCTGGGCACCAATGAAGGCGGCTACCTGCTCCAGGCGCGGCTCAATGTCAGCCTGCCAGGGCTGGATCGCGAAACCGCGCAGAAAATCGTCGACACCGGGCACCAGTACTGCCCGTACTCGAAAGCCACGCGCAACAACATCAACGTCGTACTCAAGCTGGTTTGAGTTGATGTGAAAAGGTCTTGGCGAATGACATGGGTTATCGCCAAGACCTGAAAGGCTCGCCCCACAAATATTGTGGCCGACCGCGGGACTCACATTCACTGAAGATCAAACCTGTGGGAGCGAGCTTGCTCCGGGCGGCGATCCGACGATGGCGAAGTGTCAGGCGACATCGATGTCGAATGTGCTGGCCTCATCGCGAGCAAGCTCGCTCCCACAGGTTCTGTGTTTTAACTGACGGAGCAATCAATTCATCTTGCTGTGATCATGCATCATCGAGCTGTGATCCATAGTGCCAATCGCCTTGGCAACGGCTTCAACCTGAATCGACGCTTTCTCACCCCTGGCGTCTTCCACGGTCAGGGTCAGCGGCACCTTGTCGCCTTCCTTGATCTGGCCCGTCAGGTTCATGAGCATGATGTGGTAGCCGTGGGGATCGAAGCTCACCGCTTTACCGGCGGGCAGTGCGACGGCGCCCACCTGCTGCATTTTCATCACGTCGTCTTTCATGCTCATTTCATGGATCTGCACAAGCCCGGCAACCGGCGTTTGCACGCTCAGCAGTTTGCTGTCGCTGCTCGCGGTGACGGTCATGAAGGCACCGCTCGACGGCTGGCCGGCCACGGTGGCGCGGACCCAGGCGTCTTCGACCTCGGTTTGTGCCGACGCCTGAAAGGCCAGGCCGACCAGGGACAAGCCCAGCGCCAGTTGCTTGCAGCGTTGTGCGAAACGGTTTTTAGCCTGCGGGGCATTCATTTCAGCAAACCTCCATCACGGTGAGCAGGTCTTCTGCGCACTCTTGGGCCGTCAGGGACGTGGACAGTCCCAGGCGCAGAGTGCCCCGGGAGTCGAAGACATAGCTGGTCGCGGTATGGGAGAGGGTATAGGTATCGCCGCTCGGGACTTTTTCAAAAAACACGCCAAATTCCTTGGCGGTGGCAGCGGTTTCTTCCAGGGTGCCGTACAGCGCTTCAAAACTCGGGTCGAAGGCTTTTACGTATTTATCGATCATCTCTGGCGTGTCGCGCTCAGGGTCCAGGGTGATGAAGATCACCTGCAGCCTTTCGCCATCGCGACCCATCAGCTTTTTGGCCTGGGCCGCGCGGGCCAGGGTGGTCGGGCACACGGCCGGGCACTGGGTGAAACCGAAGAACACCATCGGCATCAGGCCGCGATAGCTGCCCAGCATCCGGGTTTCGCCCTGAGCGTTCTTGAGCTTGAAGTTGCGCCCCATGATCTTGTCGCTGAGGTCTTTGCCGTACTTGAACGACAGCTTGCTGCTGTCGTCGCAACCGGCGAGCAGGCCCAGGCTCAACAGGCCCATGCCTTGCAGGACCGTTCGGCGGGTATACACAGTACTCATGAAAAAAAGCATCCTGTTGAACAGGCTGAAATGACAGCGTGATGACTGTACAGACGAAAAAATCGTGGGGATGTTAACAAACTGTGTCGGTGCCGGAGGGGCGGATACGACCATTGGACCGACACAGAGGCGTGACATAGTGTCGCGCCGGAACGGGGCTTGATGATTTTGTAGGGGGGATTAACGACGCAGCTGCGCGCAATGATCCTCTTCCGGTTGTGCGGCGGTGTACCACACGTAATCCGCACTCTCGGCAGTCACGGTCTTGCCCGCTTCGGCCAGGATCAGCACCGCATTCCCTTCACCGGCACCGAGGTCTTTCAAGTGCAATGGCACCCCCAGGTCCTTGCGCACGTGGAAGGCACCGGCCAGCAGCAACGCCGGCAGAGGCGCGGCCATCAGGCGCTCCGCCATGTGCCGGTCACGCTGTTGCTGCACCGCGAGCATCGCCGGCATCTGTGCTTCGGGCAACAGACCACAATGGGATTCGCGGATGTCGTCCAGCAAGGTCGCCTGCACCTGTTGGGTGGTGGACGCTTGCCCCGTGAGTACCGGGCGCTGTTTGTAGATCTGCATGATCTGCGCGCGGTCCAGGTTCGCCGCCAGCAGCGGATACGGTTGTCGCAGCGCGTAGGTGACCAGTGCGCCATAAACACTCCAGTCCCAATTGGCCTGCCAGGCCAGCGCCGTGAACGCATCGGCCGGTGGCTGTCCGGCGCGGGTCGCGGCTTGGGCGGCATCGACCCTGGCCTGTTGATCGGGATTGAGCATTTCCATCAGCAGACTGCCCTGGGCGCGTTGTGCCGCCAGTTCGCGCAGCAACCACAGTTGCAGGGCGTGGTGGTCCGGGTTGTCGTGCTGCTCTCCGGCCAAAACACGTGGGGCAGCGGCCAGGCGTTGGACCAGTTCTTGCGGCGTCAGCGTGCGGCCCGTGGCGAGTTCACGGATGACCCCGAAGTCAGTGTGATCACGCCCTTGCGGGGCGATCGACGCCGGCAGTGGTGTAACTTGATGGGTTTGGCAGGCAGCCAACAGGCTGAATGCACAGAGCAATACAAAGCGCATCGGTTTTCCTTATTGGACAGGTGCCCCCTCGATGACAGAGGAGGGGGGCGGTATCAGCGCGCGATGATCAACGGATGGCCGCGTTCCGGATGCTGGTGGATCAGCACCTCCAACCCATAGACCGCCGCCAGCGCTTCGGCGGTCAGCACCTCGGCCGGTGGACCGTAGGCGTGGGGCAGGCCCTGTTGCAACAACAGTAGTTGATCGCAGTAACGTGCGGCCAGGTTGAGGTCGTGCAGAATCACCAGCACCGCCGCCCCGCGCTCGGCGAAATCACGCACGGCTTGCAAAATGGTGTGCTGGTGCAGCGGATCGAGCATCGACGTCGGTTCATCGAGCAGCAGGGTTTGCCCTTCGGCACCCGGCCACAGTTGAGCGAGCACCCGCGCCAGATGCACGCGCTGGCGTTCACCGCCGGACAGGGCCAGGTAACTGCGTCCGGCCAGATGAAGCGCATCGGCAGCTGAAAGCGCCTCGGCGACGATTTCGCCATCGCGCACACGGCCGCTGGCGTGAGGCAAGCGACCCATGCCCACGACTTGATTGACCGAGAAGGCAAAGTTCAGGCTCGAACTCTGCGGCAGCACGGCCAGGCGTTTGGCCCGTTCCTGATCCGGCCAGTCGGCGAGTGGACGCTCGTCGAGGCTGACCGTGCCTTCGCTGCTCGCCAGTTCGCCGCATAAAGCGGTGAGCAGGGTGCTTTTGCCGGCACCATTGGGCCCCAGCACACCGAGCACTTCACCGGGGCGCAACTCGATATCGATGTTCGCCAGTACCGTGCGGTTGCCACGACGTACCAGCAAGTTGTTTGCCCGCAGCATCAGGAACGCCCTCGTACCAGCAGATAAAGAAAGAACGGAGCGCCGATCAGTGCCGTCACGATGCCGATGGGTAATTCCGCCGGCGCCAACAGCAGGCGTGCGGCCAGGTCGGCCAGCAACAGCAGGCTGGCGCCGGCCAGCAACGACGCGGGCAGTAACACCCGGTGATCAGGACCGACCAGCAGACGCATCAGATGCGGTACCACCAAGCCGATAAAACCGATCAGGCCTGCCGCGGCGACTGCCGCGCCGACGCCGAGCGCCGTGCACAGCACCAGCTCAAGCTTGATCCGCTCGATGTCGAAGCCCAGGTGCCGGGCCTCCGACTCACCCAGCAGCATGGCATTGAGCGCCGCCGCCCGACGGGGCAACCACAGCGCCACGCCCAGGGTGACGATCAGCAACGGCCACAAGCGCAGGTAGCTGGCACCGTTGAGGCTGCCCAGGTTCCAGAACGTCAAGGTGCGCAAGGTCGCGTCATCGGCCAGGTAGGTGAACAGCCCCACGCCGGCACCGGCCATGGCCGTCATCGCCACTCCCGCCAAGAGCAGGGTGGCAACGTCGGTTTGCCCGTTGCGGCGGCCGAAGCGATACACCACCGCCGTGACAATCAAGCCACCGGCGAAGGCGCTGACCGACAGCAGATAAGGTTCGATGGCCGCTGGCATGCCGCCGAGCAGGCTGCCGCCGACGATGGCGAGCGCGGCACCGAGTGCCGCGCCACCGGAAACACCGACCAGGCCCGGATCGGCCAAGGGGTTGCGGAACAACCCCTGCATCGCCACGCCGGACAACGCCAGTACCGAACCCACGGCGATGCCGAGCAAGCTGCGCGGCAGGCGAATCTGACCGAGGATCAACTCCGCCTGCTGCGTGTCGCCACCGTCAAGTGGCAACCCGAGCAGGCGCATCCCGCCCAGCAAGGTATCGCCCAGCGGCAGGCTGACCGGCCCGAGGGCCAGGGACAGCCAGAACACCAGCACCAGCAACAGCAGCAAAAAGATCAACGTCGGACGCGGCCGAAAAATGGCCGTCATGGGTTGGTCCCGGCGGTCTGCGCTTTGGCGTTCGGGTAGAACGCCGTGGCACAGGCCGGCAGTGTCTTGATACGCATCGGGACTATTCCTTAGCCGATCAGAGGGGGTGGTGGGCATCGAAACCTTCGTAGCGGGTGATGATGCCATCGACGCCCGGCTTACGCACACGCCACGGTTCGGTCACGCCAGTGGTTTCTGATGCAGGTTGAACATTGGGGCGAGCACGCTAAATCAGGTGTCCATCCAGCGCAGGCTGTGCATTGTCATCGATCATGAGAATAACTTGTGATCATCACGATTAAAATGAGTTTGTCTCACTCGCTGGCACTGTCGACAATGGCCCCATTGAACGCATTGGAGTTATTTGACATGGCTGTGGCCCATTCCCTTGGATTTCCGCGCATTGGTCGCGACCGCGAACTGAAAAAGGCTCAAGAGGCGTTCTGGAAGGGCGAGCTCGACGAAGCCGGTCTGCGCACCGTGGGCCGCGACCTGCGCAAGACCCACTGGGACTTGCAGAAAAAGGCCGGGATCGAGCTGTTGCCGGTCGGTGACTTTGCCTGGTACGACCAGGTCCTGACCCACTCGCTGATGTTCGGTGTGATCCCTGAGCGCTTCCGCCCGCACGATGGCAAGGCCAGCCTGCAAACCCTGTTCGGCATGGCGCGCGGTGTGAGCGACAGCTGCTGCGGCGGCGCGCATGCCCAGGAAATGACCAAGTGGTTCGACACCAACTATCACTACCTCGTGCCTGAATTCAGCGCCGATCAACAATTCCAGCTCGGCTGGGATCAGCTGTTCGAAGAAGTCGAAGAGGCCCGCGCACTGGGGCACCACGTCAAGCCGGTGATCATCGGCCCGTTGACTTACCTGTGGCTGGGCAAGGTCAAGGGCGCCGAATTCGACAAGCTGGAGCTGCTGGATCGTCTGCTGCCACTGTACGGTCAAATCTTCCAGCGCCTCGCGGCACAAGGCGTTGAATGGGTACAAATCGACGAGCCGATCCTGGTCCTCGATTTGCCGCAGGACTGGAAAAACGCCTTTGAGCGCGCCTACAACCTGATTCAGCGCGACCCGCTGAAGAAGCTGGTCGCCACTTACTTCGGCGGTCTGGAAGAGAACCTGGGCCTGGCCGCCAACCTGCCGGTGGACGGTCTGCACATCGATCTGGTGCGCGCACCTGAGCAGTTCCCGACCATCCTCGACCGCCTGCCGGCCTACAAAGTGCTGTCGCTGGGCGTGGTCAACGGCCGCAACGTCTGGCGCTGCGACCTGGAAAACGCCCTGGCCACGTTGCAGTATGCTCACGAGCGTCTGGGTGATCGCCTGTGGGTCGCGCCATCCTGCTCGCTGCTGCACAGCCCGGTTGACCTGGGGCGTGAAGACAAGCTCGATGCCGAACTGAAAAGCTGGCTGGCGTTTGCCGTGCAGAAGTGTGAAGAAGTTGCGGTGCTGGCTCAGGCGGTGAATGAACCTGAAGCGCCGAAGGTGCTTGAAGCGCTGACTCGAAGCCGTGCCGTGCAGGCCAGCCGTGCTGCGTCGCCGCGCATCCACAAACCGGCCGTGCAGGCACGTGTTGCCGCGATCACCGCCAAGGACAGCCAGCGTCATTCGCTGTTTGCCCAGCGTATCGAGAAGCAACGCGCCGGTTTGAACCTGCCGCTGTTCCCGACCACCACCATCGGTTCGTTCCCGCAAACCGCGTCGATCCGTCTGGCTCGCCAGTCGTTCAAGCAAGGCAAACTGACCGAAGCCGAATACACCGAAGCGATGCACAGCGAGATCCGTCACGCCGTGCAAGTGCAGGAACACCTGGGCCTGGACGTGCTGGTGCACGGTGAAGCCGAGCGTAACGACATGGTCGAGTACTTCGCCGAGCAACTCGACGGCTACGTGTTCACCCGTTTCGGTTGGGTCCAGAGCTACGGTTCGCGCTGTGTGAAACCGGCGGTGATCTTCGGCGACCTGAGCCGTCCGAACGCCATGACCGTGGAGTGGATCCGCTACGCCCAAGGCCTCACCGACAAAGTGATGAAGGGCATGCTGACCGGTCCTGTGACCATGCTGATGTGGTCGTTCCCGCGCGAAGACGTGAGCCGCGAAGTGCAGGCCCGCCAACTGGCCCTGGCGATTCGCGACGAAGTGGTGGACCTGGAAGCCGCCGGGATCAAGATCGTGCAGATCGACGAAGCCGCGTTCCGCGAAGGCTTGCCGTTGCGCCGGGCGCAGTGGCAGCACTACCTGGACTGGGCGACCGAAGTGTTCCGCCTGTGCGCCTGCGGCGTGCGTGACGAAACCCAGATCCACACCCACATGTGCTACAGCGAATTCAATGATGTGATCGAGTCCATCGCCGCCATGGATGCCGACGTGATCACCATCGAAACCTCGCGCTCGGACATGGAACTGCTGGATGCGTTCGAAGCCTTCGCTTACCCCAACGAAATCGGCCCGGGCGTGTATGACATCCACTCGCCACGGGTGCCGGACTCCGCGGAAATGGCCAACCTGCTGCGCAAGGCCGCCAAGCGTATTCCCGCCGACCGCCTGTGGGTCAACCCGGACTGCGGCCTGAAGACCCGCGGCTGGCCGGAAACCGAAGCGGCGCTGGTGCACATGGTCAATGCGGCGCGCCAGCTGCGTAAAGAGTGGGCCTGACGCTTTAGTGGGGGTGGCACTGAAACCTGTGGGAGCGAGCTTGCTCGCGATGGCGGCGTGACAGCCACCGACGAAGTGACTACCAGACCGCTATCGCGAGCAAGTCGGATCGCCGCACCGTCGCTCCCACAGTGATTTGGGTGGTTCGCAGATTTTGCGTACAGCCGCCGCTTCTACAGGAATTGCATGACAGTCAGCACCTGTATGCAGGCATTGAAAGCCAATCACCGCCGCGGCTCGGCCACCAACAGCAACGACTGCGGCACAGGGCTTTGCGGGTGCTGCGGCTCCTGCAAGCCGGCTAGCGCAAAACCCGCCATGTCCAGCGCATTGAGCCAGCTGGACAGGGTGCGGAAATACCACGGCATGGGCTGCCACTGCCCCTTGAACCCGGCGAAGGTCTCTTCCCGCCAGCCATCCTGATAGTCGCCCGCCGCAGCTGCCCATGGATGCAACGTCTGGATCACCAGTGCACCGCCAGGAGCGAGCAGGACGTTCATGGCGGCGAGCAGAGGGATGATGTCCTGATGCAGCAGGGCAAAATTGGCGCAGATCAGGTCGTAGTCGCGGCCGATGTCGACTTTCGCTTCGGCCAACGCTTCATAACTCGCCACATGCACCTTCGACGAACCCGCCGCTTGCGCCGCCTCCACCAGCGTCACGTCGCCATCCACACCCACCGCGTCAATGGCCCGTTCAGCCAGCGCGCGCAACAACCAGCCTTCGCCGCAACCCAGGTCGAGTACACGCTCGGGCTGACGACCCAGCACCGCCAGCAGAATGGCCTGGTCGGTGACCTTGAGGCGGCTTTCGATGGTGCCGCTGCGGATGGCGTCGATCCAGGCCTGGGCGTTGTGGTGCCAGCTGTCGAGGAGGATGGATTCGGGGGCTGACATGGTCGATGTCCGGCGTGATGGCTTGGATGAAAGGATAGGGCAACCGAAGGTTAACGGTGGAGCCGGTTTTTACCCGGCTCCACCGACTGCGCGTGGCTAGGCGCTTTTGGTGGCTGCCAAATGATAGGCAACCAACGCGTTGGCGTGGCCATGACCCATGCCGTGTTCGGCTTTGAGCCAGGTCACCATCTCCATGTGTTTCTTGTCGCTGACGGTTTTAAGCAGATCCAGCCAATGGGTGATCGGCTGACCGTACTTTTTTTCGATTGACGGGAAGTACGAAGCCGGTCCTTTGGTTTTTGTCTCTTCGGTCACGATGCAAACTCCCTTTTCGATTTTCCAGGTTCGAAAGCAGCGCCGGTTACGTTACTTATTTGCCGTCAACGAGTCTATCGTCCGAGAGACGAAGCAAGGGGGACTTGAGCATGGCGTGGCATCCGTTCTTGTTCTTGAGCGCAGGTTTGCGGGCTCTATCGATGAGTACCGCAGCGGTGAACTGAATATGAGTTTTGTCGACGTGGCCCAGGCTCAGTTGTTCCGCACTCAACATGAGATCGATCAGGGCGAGGGTAAACTGTGTGCACAGGGTCATGCCTGGGGCTTCAACGATTCCAGCTATTTCTCTACAGCGTTCAAGGTCCGCTTCGGTGTTTCTCCTGACGAATACCGTAAGTGCTACATCAATGCCTCGTTTGAAACTCTGTGGGCGGGCGCGTTTTTTCCCAGTTGCACGAACTGAGCAGCACACTCCCTCAAACATCACCGCCAACAACGTAGTGGGTACCTTCGTCGCCATCTACAGCCTCACCACCGAATGCCATCCGACTATCAAGATTACCGTCCGTCGTCTTTATTTGAATTCAAAAGCCCAGTTCAAAAAAAGAACCTTTAAAAAATAAGAAATTTCTTACTCCGTCCTACAAAAGTCTGAGTGCGGTGCTATTCGGGCTGTTTCAGTTTGGAGTCAATTTTGATGTGGGTTTTTAAATGCTTATGGATATCTGTGAATGTGATGCGATTTTTTAAACTTGAAGTAAACGAAAAGCGAACCGGATATCTTGCGCGAATCTTCCTGAAATATTGAGTGAAAGTTCCTACATCAAAAAAAATGACCTCTTGCGCCAAGTTCTGAAAATTACTAAATATAGAGGTGTCACTAATTCTGGTGGCGCTTCCTCTAACTGCGAGTAATCACTGATGAATAGCGAAAATTTTGGAGACGTTCTTTATTTTGGCGATGAGTTTGAATACGGCTCATGTCCACATATGGCTGGAGGCTCCGGTAGTCAAGGTGGATGTGGAGGTAGTGGTGGATGTGGGGGTGGGGGAGGTTGTAAAGGTGGAAGTGGCGGTAGCGGTGGTAGCGGCGGGAATGCTGTAACTACCCAAGTATCCTCCGACAACGACTGATAACTCATCGAACATGGCTTTTCTGGTCTTGGCCAGAAAAGCCATGCAAAGGATCTGCGTAATGATCAATATACAAAGTTATGAAATTCTTAATTTTCCTGCTGGTAATTTGGTGGTTTCAAAAAGAGGGGTATCGAAGATAAGCTCGCCACCATTGCTGGCGGCCCTGACTAAATTAAAGAGCTATAAAAATATTTCAAAGGATGAGTTCAATGAAATTTTGTCGGAGCATGGTTTGAATCCAGAGGCCGCTTATGAGTTTTTAGAAAAAACACTCTCCATCAGGGAAAACGTTGGTGGCGTGTATTTTGAAAAAACGATCGTGGCCCATGATTGGAGTGAAAATAGCGACTTTGAAGAGTTGTTGAGAAGTGAAATTGATACTCCGCTGGAAGTAAGAAATATCTCAGAATCGCTCAAGGATGTTGTTTTGGGTAAGAAGTATTACATAGTTGTCGCTTGCATGAACTATGATTATGATTTTATAAAGAAAATATACTTCGATCTTGTAAGTGTGGCGCCGGACAGCGCGATCAGTGTTTGTTATCGTACGGGTAATTCTTACTGCATTAGTCAACCATATTTGCCGAAAGTCGGAAATCCATGTCATTTTTGTAGCATAGACAGGCTGATAAACTATGAAGAGTATCACAGTAGCAGGAGTACTTGGTCAAAGCTCCTGCAGTTTTGCAAAAGCAAGCATATAGCAGTTCCTACCAGTCCGCTAAATATTCTGCAGCGATCTTTGGTTGTTGGTGCGATTATTAATAAAATAAAGTTGCTAGCGAGTCTTGATGGCGAATGTCGCTATCAAGATAATATACTTCAAGACTCTTACATTGATTTTAATGGTAATTTTGTGAGAGATGTCCCGGTTTCTCACTGGCATATGTGCGACTGCCTGAGGATGCAGGGATGAAATATATACCCCATGACTACTATCTAAAGTTTATGAGTTCAACTGTTCATGCAGAGACTCTGGATTTTCATGCAAAGGGAAATTATACGATTCACGACGCGTTCAAACATGCTACTCGTCTCCACAATGTCGGCGATGAGCAGCTTGCCAAATTGACCGGGAATGAACTTAGGCTTTACCCAGATCTTAATTTGGTTCTTCCAGTTCGCTCTCAATTAAATAGGGATTCGATTGTTTGTCGTAATGAATCTTGTGAAGCTTTTTCTAGCGCAAATATAGATTTTTCCAAGGTCGAAAAACTAATCTCCCCTATGCTTTCATTAAGAGAGGATAGTTATAAGCGTGGATACCCAAGCGGCGGTGCGCTATATCCAGTTGAAGTGTTTGTTTGTTCTCTCATGGAAGATGAGAAAAGTTGGCCCTGTCCTGAAAAAATATTGCATTTACTACCGCAGTCGAGAGGGTTTGAAGTAATGCAGGATACACAAAATATCCATGACCTTAAAAATGCAATTTTGTCTGCTCCAGGAAATATTGGTACACCGCGTATAGCAATAGTTTATGCCGTCTACATACCTAAAACGCTGTTCAAATACAGGTATCGAGGGTACAGACTTGCGCTAATGGAGGTCGGATCAAGTTATATGCTCATCGAATTGCAAGCTAAAAAGCTTGGGTTGCGATGCAGGTTGTGGTCCGC